>NZ_JAAQWU010000009.1:0-217303 GCF_012985695.1 Pseudomonas sp. WS 5027
GACCCAAGCCCTGGTAATCCTCGCCCGCAAGCTCTGCCGGGTGGCATTCGCGCTGATGAAAAACCAGAGCGAATACCAACCGAACTTAAGGTTGCAGGGTTTACCTGCAACATAGAATCTCCCACATGAGATATGCGGTATTGCGTCGCACTGTTACCAAATCCGAAAGAATCCATCTTGCGATTAGCGCTTTCTCTCCCCGAGCCGGCGCTTTATCCTTGTCGGCAACAACCTGAAACGTTTCATCTGCCGCTCAAACCTGACGCGCTGGCACCCCCGCCGGTCGCCGTTTGCGTACTAAAACCAAAAACTATTAAGACCTGCCCTTGCCTATGCCTGCTTTCCCAACACTGCGCCTGTGCGCTGCGCTGCTGCCTTTGTGCCTGATCACCTGTGCCCAGGCCGCCCCTGCCTTTGACCGCGAGTCGCCGTGGATGCTGGGCGATTTCGGCGGTTCCCGGACAGCGCTGTCTGAACAAGGCTACGACTTCAAGATCGACTACACCGGCGAGATGGGCAGCAACCTGCACGGCGGCTCGAACCATGACCGCACCGCCCGCTACAGCGATCAATGGGCCTTCGGCAGTCACCTGGACTTGCAGAAGATCCTTGGCTGGCACGACGCCGAGTTCCAACTGACGATCACCGAGCGCAGTGGCAATAACATCAGCAACGACCGCATCAACGACCCACGGGTCGGTGGCTTTACCTCGTCCCAGGAAGTCTGGGGCCGTGGCCAGACCTGGCGCCTGACGCAGATGTGGTACCAGCAGAAATTCTTCGACCAGAAGCTGGATATCAAGGCCGGGCGTTTTGGCGAAGGCGAGGACTTCAACAGCTTCCCCTGCGACTTCCAGAACCTGGCGTTCTGCGGCTCCCAGGTGGGCAACTGGGTCGGCGGCATCTGGTACAACTGGCCCGTCAGCCAGTGGGCACTTCGGGTCAAATACCACCTGACGCCCGAGCTGTACGCGCAGATCGGCGCCTATGAACAGAACCCGTCCAACCTCGATCGCGGCAATGGCTTCAAGCTCAGCGGCAGCGGCACCCAAGGCGCCCTGCTGCCGGTGGAGCTGGTGTGGACGCCCAAGCTCAACGGCCTGCCAGGCGAATACCGCGCTGGCTATTACTACAGCAGCGCCAAGGCCAGCGATGTGTACAAGGACCGCAACGACCAGCCCGCCGCCGTCAGTGGCGAGGCCTATCGCAGCGCCTCCAGCAAGCACGGGGTGTGGCTGGGCGTGCAGCAACAGGTCACGAGCCTGGCCAGCGACAACAGCCGAGGCTTGAGCGTGTTCGCCAACGCGACGATGCACGATAAGAAAACCAACGCTGTGGATAACTATGTCCAGGCCGGGGTGGTTTACAAAGGCCCCTTCGATGCCCGCGCCAAGGACGATATCGGCTTTGCCGTGGCCCGCGTCCACGTCAACCCGGCGTACCGCAAGAACGCCCAGGCCAGTAACCAGGCCCGCGCGGTCTACGACTTTGACGACGCCGCCTACCTGCCGGTGCAAGACACCGAATACAGCGCCGAACTGTATTACGGCGTGCACGTCAGCAACTGGCTGACGGTACGCCCGAACCTGCAATACATCCGTCATCCAGGGGCCGTCGCCCAGGTGGATGACGCGCTGGTCGGCGGGATCAAGCTGCAAGCGTCCTTCTGAATCGCAATAAACGCAATTAGCCCTGAACCAAGCCCGCGTGCAAACGTCATCTACAGTGAACAAGCGCGGGACTACTTTAAACGTCACGGAGAATCACACTATGAGCACTGATGGTGCTTCAAGTCCAAGCCGCCTGCTGCCCAGGCTGCTGGGGATCTTGCTGCTGATCATGGGCCTGGCCTTGTTGGCCGGGGGCATCAAGCTGAGCATGCTCGGCGGGTCGCTGTACTACCTGCTGGCCGGTATCGGCATCACTCTGACCGGCGTCCTGCTGCTGGCTACGCGCCGCGCGGCGCTGGGCCTGTACGCTGTGGTGCTGTTCGCCAGTACGGTGTGGGCTCTGTGGGAAGTCGGCCTGGACTGGTGGCAGTTGGTGCCGCGCCTGGCCCTGCTGTTCGGCCTGGGCATCGTCATGCTGCTGCCGTGGTTCCGCCGCCCCCTGTTGCGCGGTCAACCTGCCCCGCTGGGCACCGCTGCGCTAAGCGTGGCCGTGGTGCTGGCCGGTGCAACCGCCGTCGCCAGCCAGTTCACCAACCCCGGTGAAATCAAGGGCCAACTGGACCGCGACGCGGTACCGGGCATGACCAATGCCGCGCCGGCCCAGGCCGATGGTGACTGGAACTCCTATGGCCGTTCGGCCTTCGGTGATCGTTACTCGCCATTGGCGCAGATCACCCCGGAAAATGCCCACAAGCTGGTACCCGCCTGGACTTATCGCACCGGCGACCTGCCTGGCCCGGGCGACCCCGGTGAAACCACTGCGGAAAACACCCCGCTGAAAGTCAACGGCATGCTCTACGTGTGTACGCCGCACAGCCAGGTGATTGCCCTTGACCCGGATACCGGCAAGGAAATCTGGCGTTTCGACCCTAAGCTCTCGACGCAAAAAGCCGCGAACTTCAAGGGTTGGGCCCACATGACCTGCCGTGGCGTGACCTATCACGATGACGCCGCCTATGCCGCCACCGAGCAAAGCCCGGCCACTGACGCCGCCGCGCCAGCCGCCAATGCCTGCCCGCGCCGGATCTTCCTGCCGACCGCCGACACCCGCCTGATCGCGCTGAACGCCGACACCGGCAAGATGTGCGAAGACTTCGGCGACAAAGGCCAGGTCGACCTGGGCGCCAACATCGGCACCTTCGCCCCAGGTGGCTACTACTCCACCTCGCCGCCTGCCGTCACCAAGAACCTGGTGGTGATTGGCGGTCACGTCACCGATAACGTCTCCACCGACGAGCCGAGCGGCGTGATCCGCGCGTTCGACGTGCACACCGGCAAGCTGGTGTGGAACTGGGACAGCGGCAACCCGGACGACACCACGCCGATTGCCGAGGGCAAGACCTACACCCGCAACTCGCCCAACATGTGGTCGATGTTCGCCGTCGATGAAAAACTCGGCATGCTCTACCTGCCGATGGGCAACCAGACCCCGGACCAGTTCGGTGGCTACCGCACGCCTGCGTCGGAACTGCACGCTGCCGGCCTGACCGCGCTGGATATCGACACCGGTAAAGTGCGCTGGCACTACCAGTTCACCCACCATGACCTGTGGGACATGGACGTGGGCGGCCAGCCAAGCCTGATCGACATCAAAACCGCTGCCGGCGTGAAGCAAGCCGTGATGACCTCGACCAAGCAAGGCAGCATCTACGTGCTGGACCGTGCGACCGGCGAGCCAGTGGTGCCGATCAATGAAATCCCTGTGCCGCAAGGCGCGGTGGCGGGCGATCACACCTCGCCAACCCAACCCAAGTCCGACCTCAACTTCATGCCACCGCCCCTCAAGGAACGTGACATGTGGGGTGTGACCCCGTTCGACCAACTGCTGTGCCGGATCGACTTCAAGTCCCTGCGCTACGACGGCCCGTTCACCCCGCCATCGCTGCAAGGTTCGATCGTCTACCCAGGCAACTTCGGCGTGTTTGACTGGGGCGGCATCTCGGTTGACCCGGTGCGCCAGATCGCGTTCGTCAACCCAAGCTACATGGCGTTCAAATCGACCATGATCCCGGCCGAGAAAATCGCCGCCATGGGCCCGCGTGTCAGCGAAACCGAAGGCGTGCAGCCGAACAAAGGCACCCCTTATGGCGTGGTCCTGGAAGCGATGCTCTCGCCCATGGGCCTGCCGTGCCAGGCTCCGGCCTGGGGTTATGTGGCAGCCGTGGACTTGACCAACAACAAGACCATCTGGATGCACAAGAACGGCACCGTGCGCGACAGCTCGCCGGTTCCCATCCCCCTGAGCATGGGCGTGCCAAGCCTGGGCGGGACCTTCACCACTGCCGGTGGCGTGTCCTTCCTCAGCGGTACCCTCGACCAGTACCTGCGTGCCTATGACGTGAAAAACGGCAAGCAGCTGTGGGAAGGCCGCCTGCCTGCAGGCGCGCAAACCACCCCGATGACCTACACCGGCAAGGACGGCAAGCAGTACGTGCTGGTCGTGGCGGGCGGTCATGGTTCCCTGGGGACCAAGCAGGGTGACTATGTGATGGCGTTCAAACTGGCCGACTAAGCCAGCCAGCCACAAAAAAGCCCCGGAATTCCGGGGCTTTTTATTTGCAATACAACTCAACTGTGGGAGCTGGCTTGCCTGCGGTAGGCATAGTTATCCACACCACTTTCAGAAACTGCCGAACTCTCTGTGGCGAGCGGGCTTGCCCCGCGCTGGGCTGCGAAGCAGCCCCAAACCAGCCGCTACGGAATATCTGATACACCTCATTCGGCTTGTTGGGGCTGCTTCGCAGCCCAGCGCGGGGCAAGCCCGCTCGCCACAGGAGAGTTCGGTAGTTCCTGAAAGTGGTGTGGATAGCTATGTCTATCGCACGCAACCCCACACATTTCAAACAGTGCTGCGGTCGCGGCGCATCCATATCTCAAAGGCCATGGCATTCAGCGGCCGGCTGATCAGGTAGCCCTGGGCCGTGTCGCAATTCCATTGTTTGAGCAGCCTCAGGCTCGGCTCGAACTCCACCCCTTCGGCCACGACCTTGAGCCCCAGGTTGTGGCTCATCTCGATGGTCGAACGCACGATCACCGCGTCGCCGCTGGTGCTGTCGAGGTTGCGCACGAAGGACTGGTCAATCTTCAGTTCCTGCACCGGCAGGCGCTGCAATTGGGCCAGGGATGAATAGCCGGTGCCGAAGTCGTCCACCGACAGGCTGATGCCGCAGCCGCGCAGTTGCTCGAGGATGCGCAAGGCTTGTTCCGGGTTGTGCATGATCGCGCTTTCGGTAATCTCGAAAATCAATTGCCCAGCCAACACCCCGTGCAATTCCAGCAGCTCAGTCACGCGCGGCGCCAGCCCTTCGTCGCCCAGGTCGTCCACCGAGATGTTCACCGACAATTGCACCTCCAGCCCCCGTAGGCTCCACTCAGCCAACTGACGGATAGCCTCTTCGATCACCCAGTGCGTCAGGCTGGCCATGCTGCCGGAGCGTTCGGCCAGGGGGATGAATTCGGCGGGGGACACCAGGCCCAGGGTCGGGTGCTGCCAGCGCAACAGCGCTTCGGCCTGGCGCACGTAGCCGTGGCGCAGGTCGAGCTTGGGTTGATAACACAGGAACAATTCGTCTTCGACGGCGGCACGCCGCAGGTCGCGAATCAGGCTGATCTGGCGTTGATGGGCAAGGTCACGGTCCTGTTGATAGATCTGCAAATAGCCGGGCAGCGCGGCGGCATCGTGGCGGGCAATGGCGGCGCGGCTGATCAGTTCTTCGACCTGCAGGCCATCTTCGGGGTAGGCGGCAATGCCCATGCTCACTTCGTGGCGCAGCTCATCGTCGCCGACCCGCTGCGGTTCGGTGAGCAAGCTGTAGAGGCGGTCGGCGCGGGCCACGGCGCTGTCGAGCTTGGTGTTTTCCAGCAACACGAGGAATTCGCTGCCGGTAATGCGCGCCGCCGAATCCCCCGCCGCCAGGCTCGACAGCAGGCAGCGACTGGCTTCACGCAGCATTTCCTCGACACCCTGGGGACCGAAGCCTTCGTTGATCACCCGGTAGTTTTCAATCCCCAGGTACAGCAACACCACAGGCCGCCGCGCACTGATCGCACTGCCCAGGCGCTCCATGGCCAGGGCGCGGTTGGGTAGCCCCGTCAGGGCATCGTGCAAGGCGTTATGGGCCAGTTGCCGTTCACGCACGGCGATGCCGCTCTGCATCGCATTGAAGGCACGGGCCAGCAGGCCGAACTCATCCTTGCCACGCACCGCAACGGGTGTGCGGTAATCACCGGCGCCGATGCGCTCGGCCGCCTGCACCAAGGCATCAAGCGGGCGCGATACGCGGCGCGCCATCAACAGTGCGCCCACCAGAGAAACCATCAAGGCCGCCAGGGCAATCCCGAGAAATTGCCGGTCCAGCGGCGCGAAGGATTGCAGGGCATGGTCCAGCGGGCTTTGCAGCAAGGCCATGACTTGCCCGCCATCGCCGGTGTTGGCCAGGGCCAGCACCTGGCTGAGAAAACGCTGGCCGTGCAATTCGCTCATCTGCGCCAATTCGTTGGTGCCCGAGTCCTGCAGCGCCTGGATGATAGCCGGGCGGTCGGCCACGGGCTGGGTGCTGAACAAGGTGCCTGGCTGGCCGTTGTCCACGCTCATGAACGACACTTCCAGATTGCTCAGGGAGCGTAGCTCGGCAGCGAATGCCTCATCCATGGAGAACCCCATGACCACCCGAGCGATGGGCAGCGGGTCGAGGACATCTTCCTGGACCAGCAAGAAAGGCTGACCGGCCAGGGCGACGATGAGCATTTGCAAGGCATTGCGCCGGGCATGGCGCAACGCTTGGGCATAGGGAAAGGCTTGTTGGGCGGGCACCCCATCGAGGGTACTGACGATCACCTGCCCATCGAGCCCCAGCACAAACACCTCGCTGCTGCGGATCCCCGTGCCATGGCGCTGCAGGGCCGCGAGGATCTGTGCCGGCTGGCCTGCGGCAACCGCGCGGCGAAACTGCTCGTCCACCGTGAGCCAGTCCAGCCCGTATTGCAGGCGGCGGCCACGCAAGTCCAGCAAGCGTTCGAACACTCGGCTGCCGGTCTCCAATTGCACTTGGGCCTGGTTTTCCACTGCGCGGGAGGTAGCGCCCTGGACGGCGAAATACACCGCGCCCACCACGACCAGCAGCAATAACGCCAACACCCCCGCCAGACGGGTCTGGAAGGCATGGCGCCATTTCATCCGCTTGCCTCCTGGCAGCGTGCCCGCGCCCCAGCTCAAGCGTCCTTTTGTCATACGCATCCCTCGCGACTGCAGAGCCGGTGTCAAATAAATGCCCGTTCACTCAAGGCATTCGGAAAACCCAGATTAGCCCTCGCAGGGCAGAAGTAAACCTAATAAACGCGGGAGTTTGGCTGACATTATTTTGACGACAGATCACCGTCTAAAAGGCCCGGGAAGGCCGCAAATCGCCCCTTGTTTTGTGTCGATACGGCGCGCCAATTCAACTTGCCCGCTCCCAAGGGATTAGTGCAGCGACATTCGAAAATGTCATGCAATTTGTTGCTAACCACGCGCGGCCATTGAAACCACCACTGACCTGCCCCATCTAACCTCCATACTTCACTATGCAGGTGCCCCATGAGCGACCAGCAAGAATTCCCCGATATCGACCTCAACGACTACGCCGACCCCGAAAACGCCGAAACTCCGTCGTCCAACACCGGCCTGGCCCTGCCTGGGCAGAACCTGCCGGACAAGGTCTATATCATCCCGATCCACAACCGCCCGTTCTTCCCGGCGCAAGTGTTGCCGGTGATCGTCAATGAAGAGCCCTGGGCCGAGACCCTGGAGCTGGTGAGCAAATCCGACCATCACTCCCTGGCCCTGTTCTTCATGGACACCCCGCCCGAAGACCCACGGCATTTCGACACCTCTGCCCTGCCGCTGTACGGCACCCTGGTCAAGGTGCATCACGCCAGCCGCGAGAACGGCAAGCTGCAATTTGTCGCCCAGGGCCTGACCCGTGTGCGCATCAAGACCTGGCTCAAGCACCACCGCCCACCGTACCTGGTGGAAGTCGAATACCCGCACCAGCCCAGCGAGCCGACCGACGAGGTCAAGGCCTACGGCATGGCGCTGATCAATGCGATCAAGGAACTGCTGCCGCTCAACCCGCTGTACAGCGAAGAGTTGAAGAACTACCTCAACCGCTTCAGCCCCAACGACCCGTCGCCCCTGACCGACTTCGCCGCCGCGCTGACTTCGGCCACCGGTAACGAGTTGCAGGAAGTGCTGGACTGCGTGCCGATGCTCAAGCGCATGGAAAAAGTGCTGCCGATGCTGCGCAAAGAGGTTGAAGTCGCGCGCCTGCAAAAGGAAATCTCCGCCGAGGTAAACCGCAAGATCGGCGAGCACCAGCGCGAGTTTTTCCTCAAGGAACAGCTCAAGGTGATCCAGCAGGAGCTGGGGCTGACCAAGGACGATCGCAGCGCTGACGTCGAACAGTTCGAGCAACGCCTGGAAGGCAAGGTGCTGCCAGCCCAAGCGCAGAAACGCATCGATGAAGAACTCAACAAGCTGTCGATCCTCGAGACCGGCTCGCCGGAATACGCGGTGACGCGTAACTACCTGGACTGGGCCACCTCGGTGCCGTGGGGCGTGTATGGCGAGGACAAGCTCGACCTCAAGCACGCGCGCAAAGTCCTGGATAAACACCATGCGGGCCTGGATGACATCAAGAGCCGCATCCTCGAGTTCCTCGCCGTCGGCGCCTATAAAGGCGAAGTCGCCGGCTCCATTGTGCTGCTGGTGGGCCCGCCGGGCGTGGGCAAGACCAGCGTCGGCAAATCCATTGCCGAGTCCCTGGGGCGGCCGTTCTATCGTTTCAGCGTCGGCGGCATGCGCGACGAGGCCGAGATCAAGGGCCATCGCCGCACCTACATCGGTGCCCTGCCGGGCAAGCTGGTGCAGGCGCTCAAGGATGTCGAAGTGATGAACCCGGTGATCATGCTCGACGAGATCGACAAGATGGGCCAGAGCTTCCAGGGCGACCCGGCGTCGGCGTTGCTGGAAACCCTGGATCCGGAACAGAACGTCGAATTCCTCGACCACTACCTGGACCTGCGCCTGGACCTGTCCAAAGTGCTGTTCGTGTGTACCGCCAACACCCTGGATTCGATCCCGGGCCCGTTGCTGGACCGCATGGAAGTGATTCGCCTGTCGGGCTATATCACCGAAGAAAAAGTCGCCATCGCCAAGCGTCACCTGTGGCCAAAACAACTGGAAAAGGCCGGTGTGGCCAAGACCAGCCTGAGCATCACCGACGGCGCCCTGCGTGCCCTGATCGACGGCTATGCCCGCGAAGCCGGGGTGCGTCAGCTGGAGAAACAACTGGGCAAACTGGTGCGCAAGGCGGTGGTCAAGCTGCTGGATGAGCCGGATTCGGTGATCAAGATCGGCAACAAGGACCTGGAAAGCTCCCTGGGCATTCCAGTGTTCCGCAACGAGCAAGTGCTGTCGGGCACCGGCGTCATCACTGGCCTGGCCTGGACCAGCATGGGCGGCGCGACCCTGCCGATCGAGGCGACGCGTATCCACACGCTCAACCGTGGCTTCAAGCTCACCGGGCAGTTGGGTGAAGTGATGAAGGAATCCGCCGAAATCGCCTACAGCTACATCAGCTCCAACCTGAAGTCGTTTGGCGGTGATCCGAAGTTCTTCGACGAAGCCTTCGTGCACCTGCACGTACCGGAAGGCGCCACGCCCAAAGACGGCCCGAGTGCCGGGGTGACCATGGCCAGTGCGTTGCTGTCGCTGGCACGCAACCAGCCGCCGAAAAAAGGCGTGGCCATGACCGGCGAACTGACCCTGACCGGGCATGTACTGCCGATTGGCGGCGTGCGTGAGAAGGTGATTGCGGCGCGGCGGCAGAAGATTCACGAGTTGATCCTGCCAGAGCCGAACCGTGGCAGCTTCGAGGAGTTACCGGACTACCTGAAAGAGGGCATGACGGTGCACTTTGCCAAGCGGTTTGCGGATGTGGCGAAGGTGTTGTTCTGATAGATCTGTAGCGTCGGCACTGGCCTCATCGCGGGCAAGCCCGCTCCCACACTTGAATGTGTTCACATATCAAAATGTGGGAGCGGGCTTGCCCGCGATGAGGCCAGCCGCCTCAACACAAAACCCCGCTGTAACACCTTGTCTCATCTTCGGTTATGCTCGCCCTTCGTCGCCAATAAACGGAGCCTTCATGACCGCTGCCCGCCTGCTTCTTCCGCTAAGTCTCGCCCTCCTCGCGGCTTGCGCCAGTGCACCGAAGCAAAACGTCACCGTCGAAAAACAGAGCACCTGCCCGCTCACACTCAAGGCCGGGCAAAACCTGACCCTGACCTTACCGAGCAACCCCACCACCGGTTATCGCTGGGCGATCCAGGATTCGGCCGGCGGCGTGCTGCGCAGCCTCGGCCCCGAGGTCTACAGCAATCCCGAGGACGCCGGTGTGGTCGGTGCCGCGGGGCAATCGACCTGGCGCTTCCAGGCTTTTACCGCCGGTAGCGGCCGCCTGCGCCTGACCTCCCAACAACCCTGGGCCCCGGAAGTGAATCCGGTGGATACCTTTGACTGCGCCATTACGGTGAACTGATATGCCATGGATGATTCTTGCGTTGATGGGTGCGGGTACCTTTATCTACGGTTTGAGCACGCACGCCACGTTACTTTGCCTGCTGGTCAAGCCGCTGCCGGTGCTGGCGATGTTGGGATGGCTGCATGACGCGCCGCCCAGCGACTATCGACGCTGGATCAGCCTGGGGTTGATCTTCTCCCTGGTCGGCGATGTGTTGCTGGCCTGGCCGGGCGATCTGTTTATCTTTGGCCTGGGCGCGTTTTTGTTCGCGCACCTGGCGTACCTCAAGGCCTATTTCAGCGACTGCCGGCGCCCGGCGCTGTTGCCGTTGGCCTTGGCGCTGGGGGTTGGGGCGATTCTGTTGAGCATCCTGATTTCCCACGGCCTGGGCGACTTGCTGATTCCGGTGGTGGTGTATGCGCTGGTGATCAGCGCCATGCTCTGGCGTGCACTGGCTCGCCTGGGCAGCGATGTGCCCAAGCGCTCGGCGCAGTTGGCGGCCATTGGCGCGGCGCTGTTTGTGTTTTCCGACACCCTGATCGGCATCAATCGCTTTGTGGTGACCTTCGATGCCGCGCCGTATCTGTTGATCATTACGTATTGGTTGGGCCAGTGGGGTATCACCGCGTCGGCGTTCCATCAGACAACCCGCGCATCCAAGGAGCAAGTTGGCTAAAATGCCGGCCTTTTCCCCTTCGTCGCCGGAACAGCCGTGAGCAAAGAACCCGATCGCCTATTCGCCCAGCCCTTGCCCCAGGTGCCGGACTTCGCCTTTAACGAGGACGTGGTGCGGGTGTTCCCGGACATGATCAAGCGCTCGGTGCCCGGCTACCCGACCATTGTCGAGAACCTCGGTGTGCTCGCCGCGCAGTTTGCCCAGCCCAATAGTGTGCTGTATGACCTGGGCTCGTCCCTCGGCGCGGTGACCCAGGCCCTGCGCCGCCACGTGCGCACCGACGGTTGCCGGGTGATCGCTGTGGATAACTCGGCGGCGATGGTCGAGCGCTGCCGCGAATACCTTAACGGCCAGGACTCGATGTTCCAGGAGCTGCTGCCGGTAGAGGTGATCGAAGGCGATATCCTCGCCCTGCAGTTCCAGCCGGCCTCGGTGGTGGCGCTGAACTTCACCCTGCAATTTATCGCTCCCGAGGAACGCCTGGCGCTGCTTGGGCGGATCCGCCAGGCGCTGCTGCCCGGTGGCGCGCTGATCCTCTCGGAAAAACTGCGCTTCAATGACCCCGAAGAACATGCACTGCTCACCGACCTGCATGTGGCGTTCAAGCGCGCCAACGGCTACAGCGAACTGGAAATCGCCCAGAAGCGCAGCGCCATCGAAAACGTCATGAAGCCCGACAGCCTCGAAGAACACCGCGAACGCCTGTTGGCGGCCGGGTTCTCGAAAGTCGTGCCGTGGTTCCAGTGTCTTAACTTTGCCTCGTTGATTGCCTTGCCATGATTGATCTGTCTCCCCTCGCCCGCCATCTGGTCGGCACTCCCCTGGCCGTCTGGGCTCAGGGCCTGCAAGCACAACTCGATGCAAAAATGGAAAAGGGCCATGGCGACCTGGCGCGCTGGCAAAGCGCGCTGGATGCCCTGCCCAAGATCCTGCCCAGCAAAATCGATCTGCTGAACGGCCTGATCCTCGACACCGATTGCGATGACGCGACCCGCACGCAGATGCATGCCGCGTTGATGGGCCTGAGCCCGTGGCGCAAGGGGCCGTTCGATCTGTTCGGGGTGCATGTGGACACCGAATGGCGCTCGGACTGGAAATGGTCGCGGGTCGCGCCGCACCTGAACCTCAAAGGCAAACGCATCCTCGATGTGGGTTGTGGCAACGGCTACTACATGTGGCGCATGCTCGGCGCCGGTGCCGACAGCGTGATTGGCGTCGATCCCAACTGGCTGTTTTTCTGCCAGTTCCAGGCGGTGCAGCGTTACCTGTCGGCTCCCAACGCCTGGCACCTGCCCTTCCCGTTCGAAGACCTACCGCCGAACATGGAAGGTTTCGACACGGTGTTCTCCATGGGCGTGTTCTACCACCGCCGCTCGCCGATCGAGCATTTGCTGGCGCTCAAGGATTGCCTGGTCAAGGGTGGCGAACTGGTGCTGGAGACCTTGGTGATCGAAGGTGATCAGCAGCAGGTGCTGGTGCCGGAAGACCGCTATGCGCAGATGCGCAACGTGTGGTTTCTGCCATCCGTACCGGCACTGATGCTGTGGCTGCGCCGTGCTGGCTTCAGCGATGTGCGTTGCGTGGATGTCAGCGTGACCACGGTCGAGGAACAACGCGGGACCGAGTGGATGAAGTATCAATCCCTGAGTGACTTCCTCGACCCTGAGGATCACAGCAAGACAATTGAGGGGCTGCCGGCGCCGATGCGGGCTGTAATCATCGCCAAGAAATAACCCTCAATCTCGCTGAAAAAATGAAGATCAAACATGTGGGAGCGGGCTTGCTCGCGAAGGCGGTGTGTCAGTCAATTGATTCGTTGGCTGATACACCGCCTTCGCGAGCAAGCCCGCTCCCACACTTGATTGGGTCTCACATTGAGGTCAGGTGTTAGTCAAGCGTGGGTTTAGCCCGGCGCGCCTTGAAGAACTCACTCAACACCGCCCCGCACTCCTCGGCCAGCACCCCGCCTTCATACATCACCCGATGGTTCAAAAATCCCTGGGTAAAGAACTGCCCCTGGCTCTGCACAATCCCCGCCTTGGGCTCCAGTGCGCCGTACACCACCCGGGCGATGCGCGAATGCACGATCAAACCTGCGCACATACTGCACGGCTCCAGGGTCACATACAGGGTGCTGCCCGGCAGGCGGTAGTTGCTGACGGCCTGGGCGGCCGCGCGGATGGCGACCATCTCGGCGTGGGCGCTCGGGTCGCTGCCGCTGATTGGGCAATTGAAGCCGCGACCGATGATTTCACCGTCCTGCACCAGCACCGCGCCCACCGGGACTTCACCCAGTGCTGCGCCTTGGGCGGCGAGGGCCAGGGCTTCGCGCATAAAGTCTTGGTCGCGGCTGCGGTCGATGATGGCCGTCGGGCGGATCTGGCGCATCACGCCACCTCGATGGCGGCCATCAGGCCGGTTTCCATATGGTCGATCACGTGGCAATGGAACATCCATACCCCGGGGTTATCCGCTACCAACGCCACACGGGCGCGCTCGTTCTTGCCCAGCAGGTAGGTGTCGGTGAAGTACGGCGTGACCTTGTGGCGGTTCGAGGCGATCACCTTGAAGCTCATGCCATGCAGGTGGATCGGGTGTTGGTACTGGGTCATGTTTTTCAATTCAAAAATATAGCTCTTGCCCAACTCGAGCTTGGCAATCGGCCGGTCGGCGCAGGTCTTGTCGGTGATATCCCAGGCCTGGCCGTTGATTTGCCACAGACTCGGCGGTTTGCCGTTTTCGACATTGACCGAGACCGAGCCGACCCATTCGAAATTGAAGTTGAGCTTCTCGGCATTGGCCAGGTCTGGCTCGGCAATCGGGTTGGCCGGCAAGGCTGGCGGCCACTCGCCGGGCGCATCGGTGTTGGCCACCGAGCGGAAGGTGCCCAGGCGCACCGGGCCATTGCGGATAGACAGTTCTTCGCCGGCCGGCGGGGCCTTGATCGCCAGGCAAATACGCATGCCAGGGCCCAGCCAGTACTCCTTGCCCAGGGGCCGTGGCTCGATGGGATTGCCGTCCAGGGCGTAGATCTGCGCCTCGGCGTTGGGGATATTCAGGCGATAGGTCAGGGTGTTGTCGAGGTTGAGCAGGCGCACCCGGGTGATTTGCCCGGCCGGCAGGTCAATGACTGCCTGAGGCACGCCGTTGATGGTCGACAGCCGTCCAGCGGTACCGCCACGCGCCGCTTCGCGGGGGATGCTGAACTCGACAAATTCACCCTGTTCGTCGATATGCCAGTTTTTCAGGCTCAGGGTGCGCTCATGCTTGAAGCCAGTGGGCTCGCGCTCTTCGACAATCAACGGGCCGACCAGGCCACGGCCCAGTTCTTCGCTGCTGCTGACATGGGGGTGATACCAGTAGCTGCCCGCATCCGGCACGCGGAACTGGTAGTCGAAATACTCGCCGGGCAATACCGGCAGTTGCGAGACGTAGGGCACGCCGTCCATTTCCAGGGGCAGACGGATACCGTGCCAGTGAATGGTGGTGGCGACTGGCAAGTGGTTGATAAACCGCACCCGCAGCCATTCGCCCTGGCGTACGCGCAACTCGGTACCCGGCGCCGAGGGGCCGAACGCCCAGGCCTGGGTTGTGTGCCCCGGCACCAGTTCCACGTCCAGCGGCGCGGCGATCAGTTCGTAATCGCGCCCGGCGCTGGCGTCCGCAACTTTCCCCAGCCAGTAGCGATAGGCGCCACCGGCACCCACGCCCACCACTGCCAGGCCGGCGAGGCCACCTAGGATTTGTCGACGGGAAAAGGATCGGGACACAACAACCTCACGTATCTGCGCGGGCGCAAGGCCCGCAAAGGGCAAATACGATACACCCCCACAGGCTAAACAGTAAGGCTTCGCATTGCCGCATGACACCTGTAGGAGCGAGCTTGCTCGCGAAGGGCGTTAACGATGACGCGGGGATTCTGGCCCCCCGCGCTGTTCTCAGGTTTTTCGCGAGCGAGCTCGCTCCTACAGGTTGATCGACGGTCAGGGCTTGGCGGCGGCCAGGATCAGCGCTTTCATCTCGGCAACCGCGCCTTTGAAACCGACGAACAGCGCATGGGCGACCAGCGCGTGGCCGATGTTCAGTTCGTTGATGCCCTTGATCGCCGCCACGGCTTCGACGTTGTGGTAGTGCAGACCATGACCGGCATTGACGATCAAGCCCTCGCGCAGGCCGCAGGCCACGCCGTCAATGATGCGTTGCAGTTCGTCGGCGACTTCGGTCGGGGTGGTGGCATCGGCGTAGCGGCCAGTGTGCAGTTCGATCGCTGGGGCACCCACGCGGCGCGAGGCTTCGATCTGCCGTTCGTCGGCATCGATAAACAGCGAGACTTCGCTGCCGATCTGCGACAGGCGTTCGACCGCTGCTTTAATCCGCGCTTCCTGGCCTGCCACGTCCAGGCCGCCTTCGGTGGTCAGTTCCTGACGGGTTTCCGGGACCAGGCAGATGTGCGCCGGGCGGATGCGCTCGGCGAAGGCCATCATTTCTTCGGTGATGCCCATCTCGAAGTTCATGCGGGTCTGCAGCACGTCCTTGAGCACCAGCACGTCGCGCTCCTGGATGTGCCGGCGGTCTTCGCGCAGGTGCACGGTGATCCCGTCGGCGCCTGCTTCTTCGGCGTCCAGCGCGGCCTTGACCGGATCAGGGTAACGGGTGCCCCGGGCCTGGCGCAGGGTGGCGACGTGGTCGATGTTGACGCCAAGAAGAATGCGATTGCTGGTGGTCACGGAAGCGCTCCTGAAAAGGGAAAGAATCGGCGCACAGCATACACGGGGATGTCAGGGCTTTCGAAACAACTCGCGACTGACCAGGGGCCGACCGCCCAGATGCACGGCCAGGGCCTGGCGCATCAGGCGCTTGGCGGCAGACAGGGCGCCAGGTGCGCTCCAGTCGGCCTCGGCCATTGCCAACAACTCAGTGCCCTGGAACAGGCCCGGTTGCAGCAGGTAAACCCGCTCCAGCCCGGCATCCACTTGCAGGCGGTACATGCCATCGCTGGCGATCGGTTCGCCGTGCAAGTCATTGCTCAATTCGAAGCCGTAGCCCAGGTCGTCAAGCAGGCGCCATTCGAACGCGCGCAACAGCGGCTCCAGCGGGCGGCCTTCGGCCAGGGCCAACAAGGTGGCGGCGTAGTGATCGAACACCGCAGGGTGCGGGTCTTCGGCGGGCAGCAGGCGGATCAGCAGTTCGTTGAGGTAGAGGCCACTGAACAGCGCCTCGCCATTGAGCCAGGCAGAAGTGCCGATGCTTTCCAGGCGCCCGACGTTTTTCAGCTCGCCCTTGCCACGAAACTCCACGTCCAGGGCCACGAATGGCCGTGCCAGCGTGCCCGCCTTGCCCCGCGCACTGCGCAACACCGCGCGCAGGCGGCCTTGGGGCGTGAGGAAGTCCACCAGGGCACTGGTCTCGCGGTAGGCGCGGCTGTGCAGCACGTAGGCGGGTTGGCTGGGGGGTGGAGTTGGGGACATTGGGTTCTCGCTGCGGGAACACGGTCTTGAAAACTACGACGATCCAATGTGGGAGCGGGCTTGCTCGCGAATGCGGTGGGTCAGCCAAAGCATCCGGTGACTGATCCACTGCATTCGCAAGCAAGCCCGCTCCCACATTTTGTCCTGCGATGTGACTGGAGACTGATTACAGGTCGCCGTAGCCCAGGGAGCGCAGTGCGCGCTCGTCATCGGACCAGCCACCCTTAACCTTCACCCACAGGTTAAGCATGATCTTGGAATCGAACAGCAATTCCATGTCCTTGCGCGCTTCGGTGCCGATGCGCTTGATGCGCTCGCCCTTGTCGCCAATGATGATTTTCTTCTGGCCGTCACGTTCGACGAGGATCAGCGCATGAATATGCAGGGTCTTGCCCTGTTGCTTGAACTCTTCGATCTCAACGGTGATCTGGTACGGCAGCTCGGCGCCCATCTGGCGCATGATTTTCTCGCGGACCAGCTCGGCGGCGAGGAAACGGCTGCTGCGGTCGGTGATCTGGTCTTCCGGGAAGAAGTGCTCGTTCTCCGGCAGGTAGCCTGCGATCACCCGCTCCAAGGCTTCAAGGTTGTGCCCGTGCTGGGCCGAGATCGGCATGATCTGGGCGTTCGGCAGTTGTTCCTGCAACCAGCTCAGGTGCGGCATCAACTCGGCTTTGTCTTCGATGCGGTCGGTCTTGTTCAGCGCGACGATCAATGGCCCGGTGACGTACTGCACCCGCTCCAGCACCATCTGGTCTTCATCGGTCCACTTGGTGCGGTCAACCACGAAGATCACCACGTCGACGTCTTTCAACGCCGCCGAAGCGGTCTTGTTCATGTAGCGGTTCAGGGCTTTCTCGCCGCCTTTGTGCATGCCTGGGGTGTCGACGTAGACCGCTTGCACGTTGCCTTCGGTCTTGATGCCCAGCATGTTGTGGCGGGTGGTCTGCGGCTTGCGCGAGGTGATCGCCAGCTTCTGCCCCAGGATATGGTTCAGCAGCGTGGACTTGCCCACGTTGGGACGGCCGACGATGGCAACATAGCCACAGCGTGTTGCGGTTGAATCAGTCATGGCCATTCTCCACGCCCAGGGCAATCAGTGCTGCAGCGGCCGCTACCTGTTCGGCAATACGACGGCTCACACCCTGACCTCGGCTTTTTTCGTTCAATAAGGTGACTTCGCATTCGACGAAGAACACACGGCAATGCGGCTCACCCTGGATATCCACCACTTCGTAGCGTGGCAGTTCGCAGCCGCGCGACTGCAGAAATTCCTGCAGGCGGGTCTTGGGATCCTTGTTGGTGTCCACCAGGGTCAGGCTGTCGATTTCCGACGCCAGCCAGGCCATGACCCGCTCCTTGGCCACTTCCATCCCGGCATCGAGATAGATCGCACCGATCAAGGCTTCCAGGGCATCGGCCAGAATCGACTCGCGACGGAAACCGCCGCTTTTCAACTCGCCGGACCCCAGACGCAGGTACTCGCCCAGGTCAAAACCACGGGCCAGCACAGCCAGGGTCTCGCCCTTCACCAGGCGCGCGCGCAGGCGCGACAGCTGGCCTTCACGGGCCAGGGGGAAGCGGTTGAACAAGGCTTCGCCAGCGGCGAAGTTGAGAATGGCATCACCCAAAAATTCCAGGCGTTCGTTGTTGCGCCCGGCAAAACTGCGGTGTGTGAGGGCAAGGACCATCAATTCCTGGTCCTTGAAGGTGTAGCCGAGCTGACGCTCAAGACGACTCAAAGAAACGCTCACGGTTTACCTACTTTCAGTACGTGGCGGCAAAGGCCATCGACGATTAACGCTGTGTTCAAATTCAAATCCTGGCAATGCTGTGTGTTGCTCGAGACCGGACCAATGTCCAAGCCCCAGAAAAGCATTCGGCGCTGTGTTCACAGCGCCGCATGGATTACTTGATCAGCCCCACCCGCGAGAAGTTCGGCAGGTGGCTGAGCTTGGGTTCCGGCCAGCTCATCCAGACCGCGAAGGCCTTGCCGACGATATTCTGGTCGGGAACCATGCCCAGCAGCTCCTTGGGAATACTTGGATCATCCCAGTAGCGGCTGTCATTGGAGTTGTCGCGGTTGTCGCCCATCATGAAGTAGTGCCCGGCAGGCACGGTCCACTGATTGTCGGGCGGCGAACGGTAGCGGCTCATTTCCTTGCGGATCTGGTGCTCTACCGCCCCGAGTTTTTCCTCGTACAGCTCGGCGCTGCCCAGGGTGTTCGGCTCGGAACCGATGAGTTTTTCAGCCACCGACTCGCCGTTGACGAACAGGCGCTTGTCGCTGGTGTAGCGGATTACGTCACCCGGCAGGCCGACCACACGCTTGATGTAGTTGACGTTCGGGTCGCTTGGGTAGCGGAATACCATCACATCGCCGCGCTGCGGATCACCCACCTCGATGATTTTCTTGTCGATCACCGGCAAGCGGATCCCGTAGGAAAACTTGTTCACCAGGATGAAGTCGCCAACATCCAGGGTTGGTTTCATCGAGCCCGAAGGAATCTGGAACGGCTCTACCAGAAACGAGCGCAGCACCAGCACGATGAACAACACCGGGAAGAACGACTTGCCGTATTCAACCAGCAAGGGCTCTTTGTTCAGTTTCTCGATCACCACGACATCGGGCTGGCTGACGCTGCCCTGATAGGACGCGATGGCCGCCCGACGACGCGGGGCGAAGAACAGCAGATCGAGCAGCGCCAAGAGACCACAGACGGCAACGGCGATGACCAGCAACAGCGGGAAATTTAGTGACATAGGACCTAACTATCCAACCTGAGCACCGCAAGGAAGGCTTCTTGTGGAATTTCCACGTTGCCCACTTGCTTCATGCGTTTTTTACCGGCCTTTTGCTTCTCAAGCAGCTTGCGCTTACGGCTCACGTCGCCACCGTAGCATTTGGCCAGTACGTTCTTTCTGAGAGCCTTGACGGAGGTCCGCGCAATGATCTGCCCGCCAATGGCGGCCTGGATCGCAACGTCGAACATCTGGCGCGGAATCAGTTCCTTCATCTTCTCGGTAAGCTGACGACCTTTGTAGTGCGCATTGTCCTTGTGGACGATGAGCGCCAGGGCATCCACCTTGTCACCGTTGATCAATACATCGAGCTTCACCAGATTGGCCGATTGATAACGGTCAAAATGGTAATCCAGCGAAGCATAGCCGCGACTGGTGGATTTGAGACGGTCAAAGAAGTCCAGGACCACTTCGTTCATCGGCAAATCATAGGTCACTTGGACCTGGGTACCGAGGAACAGCATGTCGTGCTGTACGCCACGCTTTTCGATACACAGGGTAATGACGTTGCCCAGGTGTTCCTGCGGCACAAGAATATTGGCGCGCACGATCGGCTCGCGCATGTCTTCGATGGACGACAGATCCGGCAGCTTGGACGGGTTGTCGACGTAAATCGTTTCACCGGTTTTCAGCGCCAGCTCAAAAATAACCGTTGGCGCGGTGGTGATCAGGTCCAGGTCGTACTCGCGCTCCAGGCGCTCCTGGATGATCTCCATGTGCAGCATGCCCAGGAACCCGCAGCGGAAACCGAAGCCCAGGGCGTCGGAGCTTTCCGGGGTGTACTGCAACGACGAGTCGTTGAGGGTCAGCTTTTGCAGGGCTTCGCGGAAGTCTTCGAAGTCGTCGGAGC
The DNA here is from genome assembly GCF_012985695.1 of Pseudomonas sp. WS 5027. Taxonomy (NCBI): domain Bacteria; kingdom Pseudomonadati; phylum Pseudomonadota; class Gammaproteobacteria; order Pseudomonadales; family Pseudomonadaceae; genus Pseudomonas; species Pseudomonas sp. WS 5027. Next base: position 20,025 of record NZ_JAAQWU010000009.1, read on the forward strand.
TGACCGGGAACAGGCCGGCGTAGACTTGGGGCTGGATGCGCTTGAAACCTGGCAGCACGTCGACGTCCGGCGTCGAGCTGAGTGTCAGGGTGTCACCAACCGGTGCACCATGGATGTCCTTGATGCCGGCGATGATGAAGCCCACTTCGCCAGCTTTCAGGTCAACGGTGGCGGTGTGTTTCGGGTTGAATACACCGACGCTGTCCACCAGGTGGATCTTGCCGGTGGACTTGACCAGGATCTTGTCGCCCTTCTTCACCCGGCCATGGCGCACACGTACCAGGGAGACAACGCCCAGGTAGTTGTCGAACCAGGAGTCGATGATCAACGCTTGCAGCGGATCTTCGATGTTGCCGGTGGGGGCCGGAATGGTCTTGACCAGGCGCTCGAGCACTTCGTCGACGCCCAGGCCGGTCTTGGCGCTGCACTCGACGGCGTCGGTGGCGTCAATGCCGATGATTTTTTCGATTTCTTCCTTCACCCGGTCCGGATCGGCCTGTGGCAGGTCGATCTTGTTCAGCACCGGCATGACTTCCAGGCCCTGCTCGATGGCGGTGTAGCAGTTGGCCACGGACTGGGCTTCTACGCCCTGCCCCGCGTCCACCACCAGCAGCGCGCCTTCACAGGCCGCCAGGGAACGGCTGACTTCGTAGGTGAAGTCGACGTGGCCCGGGGTGTCAATGAAGTTCAGTTGGTACTTGATACCGTCTTTGGCGGTGTAGTACAGGGTAACGCTGTGGGCCTTGATGGTGATCCCGCGCTCGCGTTCGAGGTCCATGGAGTCCAGGACCTGGGCTTCCATTTCACGCTCGGCAAGGCCGCCGCACATCTGGATGAATCGATCGGCCAGCGTCGACTTACCATGGTCAATGTGGGCGATGATGGAGAAATTGCGGATATGACTCAAATCACTCACGGATCAACACTCAAAAAGGCTGCAGGCAGATTGCCCGCTGAAAAATAGCCGGGAATTGTACCTGATGCTCAGGCCAGACGTCATCTTTGGCGACCAATAACAAAAATGCCCCACTCTTGCGAACGGGGCATTTTTTGTTCAACACACGCGGATCAACCGGCCCGCCGCAGCAGCCAGAACCCGGCCAGGGCACAGATGCCGGTCGGCACCAGCACCGCAAACAGCGGCGAGAAGCCGAATACCAGGCTCGACGGCCCCAGCAGGTCCTGGGCAATGCGGAAGGTGAAACCGACCAATACCCCGGTAAATACACGCTGGCCCAGGGTTACCGAGCGCAACGGGCCGAAAATAAACGAAATCGCCATCAGCACCAGCGCGGCGGTCACCACCGGCTGCAACACCTTGACCCAAAATGCCAGCCAGTAGCGGCCGTTGTTCAGGCCCTGGTCCTTGAGGTAGTGGATATAGCTCCACAAACCGGAGATCGGCAGGCTTTCCGGGATCATCACCACGGTATTGAGCAGTTCCGGCTTTAGGGCAATGTCCCAGGCCTGGGTCGGCTCATTGATGACCTCGGTACTGGCCTCGGTGCCTTTGCCAGGATTGCGGAAATGGGTGGTAGTGACATCGCTCAACACCCACTGGTTGTCACTGAACTGTGCCCGTTTGGCAAAGCTCGACGACAGCATGTGGCGTTCTTCATCAAAGCGATAACGGGTGACACCCACCAGCAGGCCGCCGGGTTGCACCGCGTTGATGTGGATAAATTCGTCACCCTGGCGGTGCCACAGGCCCCGCTTGGAGCTCTGGGCATCGCCCGAGCCCTGGGCCAGCGCACGGTTGGCCTGGGCCGTGGTTTCAGCCGGTGGCGCCACATATTCGCCAATCAGCACGCTGGCAGCCATCAGCAGCAGCATGGGTTTCATCACGGCCCAGACGATACGGGCAATGGACACCCCGGCCGCGCGCATGATGGTCAGTTCGCTGTTGCTGGCCAGGCTGCCCAGGCCGATCAGGCAACCGATCAGTGCGGCCATCGGCATCATGTCGTAGAGCCGGCGCGGCGCGGTCAACGCCACGTAGCTCAATACGTCAGTGACCGTATAGGTATCGGTGACGTTGCCCACTTCATCAATAAAGGCAAACAACGAGGCCAAGCCGAGGATGATGCCCAATACCGCCAGGATGGCGACCAGTACGCTGCTGCCGATGTAGCGATCCAACTTACCCACGAGCCATCTCCTTCATGCCGCGACGGCTCTGCATTTTCAAACGAATCGGTTCCCAATAGAGCAGGCCCAGGCCAATCACCAGGAAGATGCCGTGGACCCACCACAACCCCAGGGTCGGCGACAGCTTGCCCTTCTCCAGGGAGCCACGGGCGGAAATCAGGATGGTCAGGTAGGCCATGTACAAAAGGATCGCCGGCAGCAACTTGAGGAAGCGGCCCTGCCGCGGGTTGACCCGGGACAGTGGCACCGCCATCAAGGTGACGATAAACACCAGCAACGGCAGGGAAATACGCCATTGCAGCTCGGCAATCGAGCGCAGTTCCTTGCTGCCGATCAGGGCCTGGGTCGGAATGGCATCGCGGTCGGTGACCTCGTTGCTCACATCCGGCCGGGCCAGCATGACGCCGTAGGTCTCGTACTTGATGGCACGGTAGTCGGCCTGGCCGGGGCTGCCGTCGTAGCGGTAGCCGTTTTCCAGGATCAGGTAGCGGCTGCCGTCCGGACGCACTTCCTGGCGCCCGCTATCGGCCACCAATACGGAAATGCCACGGTCTTTCTTGTCCTGGCCCAGGCGTTTCTCGGAGATGAATACGCCGCCGAGGTTGGCCCGATCATCGGTCATGCGCTCGGTGTAGGTCACCCGGGTGCCGTCGTTGAGTGCCTGGAAGCGGCCCGGCTCGAGGGTGTCGAACTCGGTCATGGCGTCCTGTTTGTTGAGCACCAGTTGGAATTGCATGGCGCCCTGGGGGGCCAGGCTCAGGCTCAGCCAGGCCACCACCAGCGCCACGCCGGTGGCCGGGACCATGGTCATGGCCAACAGGCGCTGCTGACTCATGCCGGTGGCCGACAGTACGGTCATCTCGCTTTCAAGGTAGAGCCGGCCATAGGCCAGCAGAATCCCGAGAAACAGGCCAAGGGGCAGGATCAGTTGCAGGAAGCCTGGCAGGCGAAAGCCCATGATCAGGAACAGCGAACCCGGATCCAGGGCACCCGAGGCAGCCTGGGCCAGGTATTTGACGAAGCGACCACTCATGATGATGACCAGCAATACCGCACTCACGGCACTCAGGGTCAGCAGGACTTCGCGGGACAGATAACGGAAGACGATCAAACCAGACACTCCAGGGTTGTCAGGCTAAGGCGGCCAAACAAGCAAGCATATCAAGTCGCCCCGTTGACACGGGCCGGCGAAAAAGATGGCGCATTATCCTGTGATTGTCGGCGCCTGTCACGGAGCTTGCTCACACCGGCGCACAAAGCTGGCTTCAAGGGTTGTCAGGCTCGGGCGGCGCGGTACAAACTGCGGGCTTTGTCGCGGTCACCCACAGGTGGCCCAGCCTACAGGCCGGAGTACAGACTCCAGGCTCTTTGACCTTATATAAGGGACCCGAACATGGAATTGGTTGTAAAAAGCGTTAGCCCCGAAACGTTGAAGACCGCCACCCTCGTGGTCGCCATCGGCGAAGGCCGCAAGCTCGGCGCTGCTGCCAAGCAAGTCGATGAGCTGAGCGGTGGCGCCATCAGCGCCGTACTCAAGCGTGGCGACCTGGCCGGCAAAGTCGGGCAAAGCCTGCTGCTGCAAAGCCTGCCCAACCTTAAAGCCGACCGCGTATTGCTGGTAGGCGTGGGCAAGGACGCGGAACTGGGCGACCGTCCGTTGCGCAAGATCATCAGCGCCATCCTCAGCACCCTCAAGGGCCTGGGCGGCAGCGATGCGGCACTGGCGCTGGACGAAATCGTAGTCAAGGGCCGCGACAGCTATGGCAAGACCCGCCTGCTGGCCGAAACCCTGCTGGACGGTGGCTACACCTTCGATCAGTTCAAGAGCCAGAAAGCCGAGCCCCGCGCCCTGAAGAAAGTCACCCTGCTGACCATCAAGGCTGCCCAGGCCGAAGTGCAGCGCGCCGTCACCCACGCCCAGGCCATTGCGGCCGGCATGGCGTTCACCCGCGACCTGGGCAATATGCCACCAAACATCTGCCACCCCACCTACCTCGGCGAACAGGCCAAGGCCCTGGGCAAAGAGTTCAAGGGCCTGAAAGTCGAGGTCCTCGACGAGAAGAAGATCAAGGAACTGGGCATGGGCTCGTTCTATGCCGTGGGCCAAGGCAGCGACCAGCCACCACGCCTGATCGTCATGCAATACAACGGCGGCAAGAAAGCCGACAAGCCGTTCGCCCTGGTCGGCAAAGGCATCACGTTCGACACCGGCGGCATCAGCCTCAAGCCGGGCGCCGGCATGGACGAGATGAAGTACGACATGGGCGGCGCCGCCAGTGTCTTCGGCACCCTGCGCGCCGTGCTGGAACTCAAGCTGCCGATCAACCTGGTGTGCATCCTGGCCTGTGCCGAGAACATGCCGAGCGGCGGTGCTGCGCGCCCAGGCGACATCGTCACCACCATGAGCGGCCAGACCGTGGAAATCCTCAACACCGACGCCGAAGGCCGCCTGGTGCTGTGCGATGCCCTGACCTACGCCGAGCGCTTCAAGCCGCAGGCAGTGATCGATATCGCGACCCTGACCGGTGCCTGCATCGTCGCCCTGGGCTCCCATACTTCGGGCCTGCTGGGCAACAATGACGAGTTGATCGAGCAACTGCTCAGCGCCGGCAAGGCTGCCGACGACCGCGCGTGGCAACTGCCGTTGTTCGATGAGTACCAGGAACAACTGGACAGCCCATTCGCCGACATCGCCAACATTGGCGGGCCAAAGGCCGGCACCATCACCGCCGCCTGCTTCCTGTCGCGCTTTGCCAAGAACTTCAACTGGGCCCACCTGGACATCGCCGGCACCGCCTGGACCAGCGGCGGCAAGGACAAGGGCGCTACCGGTCGTCCGGTTCCGCTGCTGACCCAGTACCTGCTGGATCGCGCCAAGGCCTAAACATCACGGCCCCTGCTTGACCCTGTAGGAGCGAGCTTGTCTCCTACAGGTAAAGCGTGCAGGCTGCTGCAGGACATGTAATGACCCAAGTCGACTTCTATATATTGCCCAGCGCCGATCCCTCGGCTCGCCTGGACTTTGCCTGCAAACTCACGGAAAAGGCCTGGCGCATGGGCCACCGTATCTACCTGCATTGCAGCGATGCCGCCCAGCGCGACGACCTCGATGCCCGCCTGTGGCGCTTCAAGGGTGAGAGCTTCGTGCCCCACGGCCCCGCAGAATCGGAGCCAGAGGGGCTGGTGGTGCTGGGCTTGGGCGACAGTTGTGGTGATCACCATGACCTGTTGGTCAACCTGGACCTGAAAGTGCCAGCCTTTGCCAAGGGTTTCGCCCGTGTGGCAGAAGTGGTGGTGGAAGACCCGGCTATTCGTCAGGCCGCGCGGGAGAGTTTCCGTTTCTACCGCGAACAGGGCTATTCTCTGCAAGATCACCGATTACAGCGACTCTGAGCACATGATGGACACTTCAAACCCGCTAAAACCCTCTGACCACCTGCTGGACGACCTTGAGTCGATCCGTCAGTTGCTCGGTGATGACAACCTGCAACCGCCGCTGCTGACCGATACCGTGGCGGAAGAGGTACAGATCCCCCTGCTGTTCGATATGGTCGGCGCCAAGCCCGCCGCAGCCGAGCCTGTCGAGCCGCCCGTCGTCCAGGCAGAGCCCGCCGCCGAAAAAGCCCCCGATGCCCTGCTGCTGCACCTGGACAACGAACTGCGCGCCGCTGCGCAATTGATCATGCAGGACGTGATCGACGACTTCGCCCCGCATATCGAAACCGAGATCAAGCGCCGGATGGATGCGCGCATGGAGCGGTTGCTTAGCCAGTACCAGTCCTAAGCCACATAGATATCCCCTGTAGGAGCGGGCAAGCCCGCTCCCACATTTGACCCGCGCCAGCCTTAGCCCCTCTCTTCGTCTCGCCCTCTCCCCTATCCCTCGTTATACTTGCCGGCTTTCCTGAATAAATGCCAACTAGGGTCCCGCCGCGCATGGATAAGACCTACCAGCCGCACGCTATTGAAACTTCCTGGTACCAAACCTGGGAGTCCGAGAACTATTTCGCTCCGCAAGGTGCGGGCGAGTCCTACACGATCATGATCCCGCCGCCGAACGTCACCGGCAGCCTGCACATGGGTCACGGTTTCAACAACGCGATCATGGACGCCCTGATCCGTTTCCGCCGCATGCAGGGTCGCAACACCCTGTGGCAGCCGGGCACCGACCATGCCGGTATCGCCACCCAGATGCTGGTGGAACGCCAACTGGAAGCCACCGGCCAGAGCCGTCACGACCTGGGCCGCGAGAAATTCCTGGAGAAGATCTGGGAGTGGAAGGACCAGTCCGGCGGCAATATCAGCCGTCAGATCCGTCGCCTCGGCTCGTCCGTAGACTGGAGCCGCGAGCGCTTCACCATGGACGATGGCCTGTCGGAAGCGGTCAAGGAAGCCTTCGTACGCCTGCATGAAGATGGCCTGATCTACCGCGGCAAGCGCCTGGTCAACTGGGACACCAAGCTGCACACGGCGATTTCCGACCTTGAAGTGGAAAACCACGACGAGAAAGGTTTCCTGTGGAACCTCAAGTACCCGCTGGCCGACGGCGCCAAGACCGCCGAAGGCAACGACTACCTGATCGTCGCCACCACCCGGCCGGAAACCATGCTCGGTGACTCCGCCGTGGCCGTTAACCCGGAAGACGAACGCTACAAGGCCCTGATCGGCAAATTCGTCGAACTGCCACTGGTTGGCCGGCGCATCCCGATCATCGCCGATGATTACTGCGACCCTGAGTTCGGCACCGGTTGCGTGAAAATCACTCCGGCCCACGATTTCAACGACTATGAAGTCGGCAAGCGCCACAACCTGCCGCTGCTGAACATCTTCGACAAGAACGCCGCCATTCTGCCGGCCTGCCAGGTGTTCAACCTCGACGGCACGCTGAACGACAGCATCGACGGCAAGATCCCGGCCCAGTTCGCCGGTCTCGACCGTTTCGAAGCGCGCAAGCAGATTGTTGCCGCCTTCGATGCCGCCGGCTTGTTGGTCAGCGTAGATGACCACGCCCTGAAAGTACCGAAAGGCGACCGTTCCGGCACGGTGATCGAGCCGTGGCTGACCGACCAGTGGTACGTGTCCACCAAGCCGCTGGCAGAACCTGCGATTGCTGCCGTGGAAGATGGCCGTATCCAGTTCGTCCCCAAGCAGTACGAAAACATGTACTTCTCGTGGATGCGTGACATCCAGGATTGGTGCATCAGCCGTCAACTGTGGTGGGGCCACCGGATTCCGGCCTGGTACGACGAGTCAGGCAAGGTCTATGTCGGCCGCGATGAAGCCGAAGTGCGGGCCAAGCACAACCTCGGCCCGGACGTGGCGCTGCAACAGGACAACGACGTACTGGACACCTGGTTCAGCTCAGGCCTGTGGACCTTCTCGACCCTGGGCTGGCCACAGCAGACCGAGTTCCTGAAGAAATTCCACTCCACCGACGTGCTGGTCACCGGCTTCGATATCATTTTCTTCTGGGTTGCCCGGATGATCATGCTCACCATGCATTTGGTGAAGAACGAGGACGGCACCCCGCAGGTACCGTTCAAGACCGTGTACGTGCACGGCCTGGTGCGTGATGGCCAGGGCCAGAAGATGTCCAAGTCCAAGGGCAACGTCCTTGACCCGCTGGACATCATCGACGGCATCGACCTGGAAACCCTGGTGCAGAAACGCACCTCGGGCCTGATGCAGCCGAAACTGGCGAAAAAGATCGAGAAGCAAACCCGCGACGAGTTCGCCGACGGCATCGCCAGCTACGGCACCGACGCCCTGCGCTTCACTTTCTGCTCGCTGGCGTCCACCGGTCGTGACATCAAGTTCGACATGGGCCGCGTCGAAGGCTATCGCAACTTCTGCAACAAGATCTGGAACGCAGCGCGCTACGTGCTGGACAAGGGCGAAGACTGCGGCCAGAACGGCGAAGCCTATGAACTGAGCCTGGCTGATCGCTGGATCATCTCGCAGTTGCAGCGCACCGAAGCCGAAGTGACCCGCCAACTCGACCAGTTCCGTTTCGACCTGGCCGCCCAGGCGCTGTACGAGTTCATCTGGAACCAGTATTGCGACTGGTACCTGGAACTGTCCAAGCCGGTGCTGTGGGACGAGAACGCGCCGATCGAGCGCCAGCGCGGCACCCGCCGTACCTTGGTACGCGTGCTGGAAGTGGCGCTGCGCCTGGCGCATCCGTTCATGCCGTTCATCACCGAAGAAATCTGGCAGCGCCTCGCGCCGCTGGCCGGTATCGAAGGCAAGACCATCATGCTGCAACCTTGGCCAGTAGCCAATGAAGCACGCATCGACGAGGCCGCCGAAAGCGATATCGAATGGCTCAAGGCCCTGATGCTTGGCACGCGCAACATCCGCGCCGAGATGAACATCGGCCCGGGCAAGCCATTGGCGGTGTTCGTGAAGAACGCCAGCGCCGAGGACCAGCGCCGTCTCACCGAGAACGACGCCCTGCTCAAGAAGCTGGCCAAGCTGGAGTCGATCACCGTATTGGCGGCTGGCGCCGAAGCACCGCTGTCCGCTACCGCACTGGTCGGCGAGATGGAAGTGCTGGTGCCGATGGCCGGCCTGATCGACAAAGGTGCCGAACTGGCGCGTCTGGACAAGGAAATCCTGCGTCTGCAAGGCGAAGTACAGCGCGTGGGCGGCAAGCTGTCCAACGCTGCCTTCGTGGACAAGGCCCCGGCCGAAGTCATCGACAAGGAACGCGCCAAGCTGGCCGAAGCCGAACAGGCGTTGGGCAAGCTGGCGGAGCAACATGCGCGGATTTCCAGCCTGTAAGGGCCGGCCTGCGTTAAAAAAGAGACCTTCGGGTCTCTTTTTTTGGGTGTTGAAAACCCAATCAATGTGGGAGCGGGCTTGCTCGCGAATGCGGTATATCAGACACATACCCAATAACTGACACACTGCATTCGCGAGCAAGCCCGCTCCCACATTTAACCGAGATCAACTTCGGAATGTGTGACAATACCCACCACTTTTGAAGCAACCCCAGAATCGACGTAGCCCATGACCGCCCCCAGCACGCCAAAACCTCCGCGCAAGAAGCCTAAAACCGCAGCCACGGCCAAGCCCGTCGTGCCGCGCAAGGAAGCGACCCTGCACCCGCGCAACCGCCACCAGGGCCGCTACGACTTCCCCGCGCTGATCAAGACCACGCCAGAACTGGCCCAGTTTGTGATCCTCAACCCCTACGGCAAGGAAAGCATCGACTTCGCCAACCCGGACGCGGTGCGGGTGTTCAACCGGGCGCTGCTCAAGGCGTTTTATGGTGTGCAGCACTGGGATATCCCGGCTGACTACCTGTGCCCACCGGTGCCAGGGCGTGCCGACTACGTACACTTCCTCGCCGACCTGCTGGCCAGCGTCAACGACGGCAAGATTCCCCGTGGCTCAATCGTCAAGGTGCTGGACATCGGCATGGGCGCCAACTGCGTCTACCCGCTGATCGGCTACATGGACTACCGCTGGAACTTCCTCGGCTCCGAGATTGACCCGACAGCCGTCGCCGCCGCCAAGGCCATCGTGCAGTCCAATGACCTGAGCAAGGTCATCCAACTGCGCCAGCAAACCAATCCCAAGCATATTCTGCTGGGGCTGCTGGAGCCGGGTGAGCGGTTTGACCTGACCATGTGCAACCCGCCCTTCCATGCCTCCATGGACGAAGCGACCAAAGGCAGCGAGCGTAAATGGCGCGCCCTGGGCAAGGCTGACCCCAAGCGCAAGTTGCCAGTGCTGAACTTCGGCGGCCAGTCGGCAGAGCTGTGGTGTGAAGGCGGTGAAGCGCGGTTTGTCACGCAATTGATCGCCGAAAGCGCGCATTTCGCCCATAAAGTGCTGTGGTTCAGCACCCTGGTGTCAAAAGCCTCCAACCTGCCTGCCATCGAGACCGCCCTGAAAAAAGCCGGTGTCCTGGAAAGCCAGGTAGTGGAGATGTCCCAGGGCCAGAAACAAAGCCGTTTTGTGGCCTGGACCTTCCAGACCAAGAACGAGCAGCAGATCTGGCGCCAGCGCTGGGTGCGCTGACCCCGCTCTTGTAGGAGCGAGCTCGCTCGCGAAAAACGCCAACGCACACGTGTCCATTCTGGATGAACGCGTCGTTCTCAGGTTCTTCGTCGGAACGCCGCCCGGAGACAAGCTCGCTCCTACAGATAAAACAGGAAATGCAGGCAACAAAAAACCGTGCCCGGATCGCTCCGGTGCACGGTTTTTTTTACTGCGTCTTACTTGTTGATCGCGTCGGTCAGGCCTTTGGCCACAACCAGCTTGATCACTTTCTTGGCAGCGATTTCGATGGCAGCGCCAGTCGAAGGGTTACGGCCGGTACGGGCTGGACGCTCGGTCACTTTCAGTTTGCCAACACCTGGCAGAGTGATTTCGCCACCGTTTTCCAGCTGGTCAGCAACAACTTGGCTCAGTTGGTCCAGCAGAGCGCGCACGGTAGTTTTCGGTGCGTCTACTGCTTCAGCCAGGTCAGCGATCAGTTGGTCTTTAGTAATAGCCATTGTGGTGTTCCTTCCCTATCAAATTCATTTGGATTGCAGAGTGCAGTGTCAGCCATCGAGCCCGACCGTCATGGCCTGGCACCCCTGGCCATAACCGCGAGAGATCGGGGTTATAGATGCTTGAAACGGGGTTTGGTTCGACCTGACAAATGCTGAATGCACGCTTAACGCCGAGACATCGCGTAAGACGGGGCAAAACTAGCACAGAGACGGGGAAATATCCGCTTCTACCTACCCATTTGGTCAGCTTTATCGCTCTAAACCGTGAAAAAAAGGCATATGGGCCGTCAGAGGCCTCCCGAAACCGCTTCAAACGACGCCGCGACCAACGGGTGCGGTACACTGGCGACTTTTTCCGGGAGGCCAACCGCTCCCGCTCAACCAGCCGAGAAGCCCATGCCGATCCGTCATTGCATCGTCCACCTGATCGACAAAAAACCCGACGGCACGCCCGCAGTTCTCCATGCCCGCGACTCTGAATTGGCCGAGTCCGCTGCCATCGAGAACATGCTCGCCGACCTCAACGAGAGCTATAACGCCAAACAAGGCAAGGCCTGGGGTTTCTTCCACGCCGAGTCCGGCGCGCACCCGTTCAGCGGCTGGTTGAAGGAATACTTCGATGGCGGCAAGGATTTCACCGCCTTCAGTCGGATTGCCGTGGAACACCTGCAAAAGCTGATGGAAGAGTCCAACCTCTCCGTCGGCGGTCACGTGCTGTTTGCCCACTATCAACAAGGCATGACCGACTACCTGGCCATCGCCCTGCTGCACCACAGCGAAGGCGTGGCAGTGACCGACGAGTTGGACGTGACGCCGTCGCGCCACCTGGACCTGGGCCAGCTGCACCTGGCAGCACGCATCAACGTGTCCGAATGGCAGAACAACAAGCAGTCCAAGCAGTACATCTCATTTATCAAGGGCAAGAACGGCAAGAAGGTCTCGGAGTACTTCCGCGACTTTATCGGCTGCCAGGAAGGCGTCGATGGGCCAGGTGAGACCCGCACCCTGCTCAAGGCCTTCAGCGACTTCGTCGAGAGCGAAGACCTGCCAGACGAGTCCGCCCGCGAGAAAACCAAGACCCTGGTGGACTACGCCAGCAGTCAGGCCAAGCTCGGCGAACCCATGGGCCTGGAAGAACTGTCGGGGCTGATCGATGAAGATCGGCCAAAAGCGTTCTACGACCATATCCGCAACAAGGATTACGGCCTGTCCCCGGAAATCCCGGCGGATAAACGCACCCTCAACCAGTTCCGCCGCTTCACCGGGCGCGCCGAAGGGCTGTCGATCAGCTTTGAAGCGCACTTGCTGGGCGACAAGATCGAGTATGACGAAGCCGCCGGCACCTTGATCATCAAGGGGCTGCCGACCCAGCTCACCGACCAGCTCAAGCGTCGTAACTGATGCTTGGCGGGGTTCTGAAGAAAGTCCTGCTGGTATTGCTGGTGGTGGTGGCGATCCAGAACTGGGGCAAGATCGAGCGGCTGTTCAACCCCTCGCAGGTGGTCCCGGAGCAAACCCGGGCGTCTGCGCGGGTGGTGCTTTATGCCACCGACTGGTGTGGCTACTGCAAGCAGATCCAGCGATTCCTGGATCAGAAGGGCATTCCCTACAAGAGCGTCGATATCGACAAGGATCCTGAAGGCCGCAAGGCCTATCAGGCGCTGGGCGGCGGCGGGATTCCGTTTGTGGATGTGAACGGCACGCTGATTCGCGACTACAACCCGGACGCGATCCTGTCTGCCCTCAAATAACTGTGGCGAGGGGGCTTGTCCCCCGTTGGGCTGCGCAGCGGCCCTAAACCCAGGCGCTGCGGTCTGCCTGATAAAAAGCGGCGGTCTTACTGGGGCTGCTGCGCAGCCCAACGGGGGACAAGCCCCCTCGCCACTGAAACATCCAACCTGCACCACAGATACACCTAACCCACACCACTGAACATCCAACCTACAGCTGCTGGATACCGAACCCCAGGCGCGGGAAGTGCACATGTACGGTGCCGCCGCGCTCGTCTTCGCGGCGCAGGATCAATTCTTCACGACCGGCAAACAGCAACTCGCCCGCCACCGGGTCCACACCGTAGTCTGTCGCGGCAATGGTCACTTGCTGGCCCACCTTGAACCCGTTGGGGTCTTCAAACACCTCGTCCGGCAACGCCGCAGGCGCGCTATCGCGGGCGATTTCCAGTGCCTGGCTGGCACTCATCTCGCTGGCGGTGCCATGCCCAAAGCCCAGCACCCGAGCAAGCCAGGCGCCGACAACCGGATAGTTATCCACCAGCGGCGACGTCACCGACGAGCCCTTGAGGAACCACAGCGGATGGGCCATGGAGAAGTCGGCAATCGACGGTTCGCCAAACAGGAAATCCCCCGACTGGCGCTGCAACTGTTGCTCCAGCCGCGCAATGATGGCCGGCCACTGGTGCCGGGCCACGTCCAGTTGCACACGGCTGGCGCTGCCATCGCCAAACATCTTGCTGCGGTCGGCAACCAGCACCTGCAGCAAATGCGGCGGCACCTTGGCAAATTTCACCGCCAGGGATTCGGGTTGGAACACCAGAGCCACGGCGTGGGAAAACACCACCGAATCGGCCCAGGCCGCAAAGCTCTGGCTGACCAGTTCCTGACCTTCGGGAAACAGCGCAGGCGTGGCCTTTTCCTGTTCCAGGCGGCGTGCGATCAGCGCAGTGTCACAATAAATATCCGCACCGACCTGCAGCACCGGTGTTTTGCGGTAGCCGCCGGTCAGGGCCGTCAGGTCGGGCTTGGGCATCACCGGAGGAATGGTCACCGATTGCCAGGACAGCCCTTTGAAGCCCAGGAGCAGGCGGGCTTTTTCCGCGAAGGGGGATTGGGGGTAGTGGTGCAGGATCAACTCAGACATGCCGGACTCCGCCAGATGAAGGAACCGCCAGCTTATCGTGCAAAAACCCAGGGGCCTACCCATTGGCCTGATGGGAACCGATCAGTCAGATTGATAAGCCCGCGCCAGACACTCCTTGGCGCTTTTCTTGAGCTTTTTTATCAAGCGTTCCTGGCGCAAGGCCTCGCCCTTGCTTGCGCAGGCCTCGGTGTACACCAGCGCCACCGCCGGGCTGGAAAGAAAGAACCGCGCGCCTTTGCCGCTTTGATGGGTCGCAAAGCGGCGCACTGGATCATTGCTGATCCCGCAATAGAGTGAGCCATTGGCGGCACGGACCAGGTAGACAAACCAGGGTTTCGGTACGGCGGGTTCAGGCGAACTGTTCACGAAGTATTGACCAGCGAAAAGAGCGTCAATCTTATCAACGACCGGCCTGGAACGCTTTCAAGCCTTTCAATGCCTGCGCCCGCACGGCGTTGCGTACCAGTGGCGTCCAGCCCAACAACAGGCCCTTGGTACCGAGTGCCTGGCGCGACCAGCGCCACAGGTCAAAGTGATCGTGGTGCTCGCAGATCTTGCCTTCACGGAACACGAAGCGTGCCTGGATATCGTTGACCACGGTGTTGCCGGTCTGGCTGAACAGGTATGTCGCCACCCAATGGGCGCTGCCGGTGGTGTCGTCGCTGCGCACTTGGTCAAAGGTCAGGGAAAAGTCCTTGGCCCGGGTGGTGAGCATGCGCCACATATCGCCGGCATCGCGTCCACGCAGTTCACCAAATGCAGGATCGCTGAACAGCACGTCGTCGGTGTAGCAAGCGCTCATGGCTTCAGCATCCAGACGTTCAAAGGCGCTGTAGAACTCGGCAATCAGGGCGTTGTGGGCATCACTCATGGGCAGCTTCCAAAAGAGAGGTAGTCAAGCCAAGCACTGTACCCGTGTCGAGCGGGCCGTGGCGAGCGGGCTTGTTGTGGCGAGCGGGCTTGCCCCGCGCTGGGCTGCGCAGCAGGCCCAAAACCAGCCAGCTCGGTTTGCCTGAAGAACCTCGGTGGGTTTGGGTTTGGGTTTGGGTTTGGGTTTGGGGCTGCTGCGCAGCCCAGCGGGGGACAAGCCCCCTCGCCACAAAAAGTCCGTTTAACCACAACAGCAGGCTTGCCAACATCCACCTAAGGCACCATCCCGCAGTTACGCGCATAGGCAAACAAATCCACATCGGTGGAAATGCACAGGCGTTGCATCGCGGTACTTTTCTGCTTGCTGATCGTGGAAATACTGCGATTGACCCGTGCGGCGATCTGGCTGACGGTCAAGCCGCTGGCCAGCATCCGCACCACTTCCCGCTCTTTGCCCGACAACTGCGGCAGTTGTGACTGATCCCCCGTCCCGGCTTCCACCAATTGCACCCGCAGGCACTCGCTGGCAAAGGTCTGGCCGCCGATCACGGCGTTGATGGCCTGCGGCAACTCCCTGGCCGACGCGCTCTTGGCCACGATGGCGCGGGCGCCATGGGCGAGGGAGGCACGCAGGGTGGCGACATTGGCGAACATGGTTACCAGGATGACCGGCAACTCCGGATACTGACGGGCCAGCAGGCTCAACAAGCCATAGCCGTCAGCCTGCTGCCCTCCAGGCATGGCGAAGTCGGTGACCAGAACATCGCACGGCGTAGTACTCAACAGCCTGAGCAGCGCGTCGGGGCCGTCGGCCTCCCCCACCACTTTGCAGCGACCGTTCGCCTCGATCACCACTCTCTGCCCGATACGGACAATGGGATGATCGTCAGCAATAATTACTCGAAGCATAGATACCCACGGATGATGGCTACTTGAATCCGCGCAAAATAACCCCGCTGGCGATCCTCAACAACCGTCCAGAATGAGCCCCCCAGGGCGGCGTCCCGTGTTTTGTAGTTACAAATTTTTTCCCTACATAACAAAAGGAAAATCCCTACAGCCAAAAACCAGACAGCCAGGTTGCCAAATACGTATCGACACAAGTTGCCGCCATCGCCCTTACAAACTGCGCAAAGACTCAAGACACCGCCGCAAATCCATCCGGAATGCCTGCAACGCTGGAGCGTGCACCAATACGCCATCGGCATGAACTTGCTCAATCAGCTTCACCCCTCTGAACTCAAGGTCCGTCCCGCCCAAAAACGCCAGACTGCCTACCAGGCGATGCAACCGCTGCGCGGTCAATCCAGCGTTCAGGGTGCAACAGGCTTGATCGAGGATCGCAAAGTCTTCCCAGGCCTCGTCCAGCAGGCTGGGGAGCATTTGTTCGACGACCTGCTCATTGCCGAAGGTTTGCACTAGGTGCGCACGCGTCGGCCATCCTCCGGCCCAGAGCCCGCCCCACGCCGGCGAAGTACCCGGCAACCAGCGCACCAACACCGCGTGCAGTTGCTCCAGCGCCAGCGGCTTGAGCAGCCAGGCGTCCATGCCGGCGTCGCGGCACCGTTGCGGGTCGTCATTTTGCAGATTGGCAGTCAAGGCAATGATCGGCACGCGCTTGAGCCCCTTGCGCTGCTCATGCTGGCGAATGGCGCGGGCCATGCGGTAGCCATCCATCTGCGGCATTTGGCAGTCGCTGATAATCAGGTCGAAAGGCCGGTTGAGAACCGCCAACAGCCCCTGGCAGCCATCGCCCACGGCTTCATGCCCGACGCCCAGCTTTTGTAGAAAGTAGCCCAACAGCGCGCGATGAGCGGAGTGGTCGTCCACGACCAAAACGTTCAGATGCGCGGCTGGGGGAGGCTCCGACGTTCGGCCCTCCCCGGCGGTTGAACGGACCAGAGAGCCCATGTACACCCCTTGCGCGCTATCGGACTGGAGACAGGCAGCCCCCTGAGATCACAACCTCCGGCAGCGCTGGCGTAATAGGCAAGACGACACGGTGCAGCACCGAGAAAAGAACGTATGTAACTATCATCGCCGCAAAAATATAGCCTTTCGGATGTTCCTACGCCGATACAACAACTACGAAAAACAACTTTCCTACAGCACTGAAAACCTATTCTTACAGACTTCCCGCAAGACGGCCCATTGTCGTATTTGTTGTATTTGCCCCCTGCCCCGCCCTCGCTAAATTGCGCCCCACCCCAGAGAGGGACGGCTCGCCACCCTTCGTGCCAGCCACCAATAAACCATGCTCTGCAAACCGCCCGCCCATTGAAGGCCAGGCCTTGCCGTGCATCTTTTTTATCGATCAGCCTTGCAGTGGACAATTGAAATGAACACCTCCCGACACCGGATGAGCGCCACCCCCAACGTCCTTTCGACACCCGCGAATCAGGCCCTGTGACCGTGAACACTTTTACCTCTCGCCTCATGGTTGCGTTGCTGTTCACACCGTCGGTATTTGCAGCCAGCTCCGTCGAACTGGCCGTCAGGGGGAAGATCACCCCTAGCGCCTGTACGCCCGCATTCGCTGGCAGCAACATTATCGAACACGGAAAAATCGCCGCCAAAGACCTGGTGCAGAACAACCCCACGCCCCTGCCCGTAGCCACCGTGAAACTGTCGATCACTTGCGAGGCCAGCACGTTTTTCGCGATCAAGCCCATCGACAACCGCAGCGGTACCTCCACCTCTCCCTTCAACTTCGGCCTGGGATTTGTCAACGGCGACAAAAAGCTCGGCAGCTTCAATCTGACGCCCAAGAACATGCTTGCCGACGGCATCGGCGTGCAGCCAATCGCATCAATGGACGGCGGCAAGACCTGGTATGCCGAGTGGGGATGGGAACTGTGGACGCTGTGGGGCGCGGGCGCCATGGACGACGCGTCCACCCCGCTGCCATCCAAAGTGTTGGAGATGGACATTGAGGTCGGTACCACCATCGCCCGCGCCGATAGATTTGACCTGAGCGAAGAGGTCGCCATCGACGGCTCGGGCACCCTGGAAGTGGTGTACCTGTAGCCCCCGTTTCACTCACAAGGAAGGTCCATTGGATGAAACTCTCCAGCGCAATACCTCTGGTTGCACTGTTGTTCGCCACATCGTCGGTATCGTTGGCCGCCAGTGACACAGAGCTGGTCGTCAAGGGGGCGATCACCCCCAGCGCCTGCGAACCGATGATCTCCGGTGAGGGGCTGATCGATTTTGGAAAAATGTCGGTCAAGCAACTCAATACCGACGCGTACACCACCCTCCCCCGGGAAACCCTGGATTTTCAAGTGCTGTGCGAGGGACCGACCTTTTTCACTTTCAACACCATTGATAACCGCTCTGGCTCCTCTGCCCACAACGAGGGCTATCACGGCCTGGGCATGACACCCAACGGTGAAAAACTGGGGGGGGCCGGATTTGGTATCTACCAACTGGTCGCCGATGACGTGAGCAGACGCCCCATTATCTCAACGGACGGCGGCGTGACCTGGCAGCGCGCCTCGCTTGTCAGCCCCCAGGTGTTGACGGCTGTCGCCACCGACGGCGAGCTGGCGCCCATTGCCGTGCGGGAGCTGAAGGCAACGCTTTCGCTATTCACCCACATCGCCCCCGCCGACAGCCTGACGCTAACTGACGAAGTCCCTCTGGATGGCAACGTCACCGTGCAAGTCAATTACCTCTGACGGCTTGAACAGACCCACTTAAAAGGAACTTATCCCGATGAAAACCCTGCTGACCACCCTGGCCACCAGCGCTCTGCTGCTCGGCTCCACCGCCACCTTCGCCGCCTCCACCGTCGACCTGGTCGTCAAAGGCAAGATCATTCCTGCGGCCTGCACCCCCGGACTGTCCAGGGGTGGCGTGATCGACCACGGCAAGATCTCCGCCAAAGATCTGCGACCGGATAACCCGACGCAAATCGGCAGCCACGTGCTCAATATGACGGTCGACTGCGACGCGCCGATCCTGTTTGCCCTGCATTCGATCGACAACCGCGCCGCCTCGTCATTGATGCCTGAGGTCTACGGCCTGGGTTTCATCAATGGCAACCAGAAACTTGGCTGGTACTCCCTGCAACTGCTCAACCCGGTGGCCAATGACGGCGTCGTGGTGCAACCGATTGCCTCCGGCAACCAGGGCAACACCTGGTACCGCGAAAAGAACTGGGAACCTGCCCTGTACATGTCGGTGGCCTCGATGGATGACGACACCCAGCCCCTGCCGGTCGAGAAACTGGAGCTGGACCTGCAGGTGTTCACTAGCATCGCCCGCACCGACGGCCTGGATCTGAGCAATGAAGTGACCATCGACGGCTCCGCCACCCTTGAAGTGAAGTACCTGTAACCATGCCCGCCCATGCCCCGGACTCGTGCAGGCATGGGCGGCGCCCACCTGTGCCAGTGACTGACCGATGAATACACGCACCCATGTCGTTGCAGTGCTGCTGTCTGTGGCCGTCACCACCCAGGCCAATGCGGTTTCCCATGTCGACCTCACGGTGACCGGTCGATTGACCCCGGATGCCTGCCATATCGAGCTGTCTGATCAGGGCACCATTGAGCATGGAGAAATCCCCACCTACCGGCTCAATACCCACGAACCCACGGTGTTGCCCAGCCAGAAGCTGGACCTCACGGTGAACTGTGCAAGGCCGATGCTGTTCGCGCTGGTCGGTATCGACAACCGCCAGGGCTCTTCGCCGGCTCCCGATACATTCGGCCTGGGCGTCAACCCGCATGCCCCGGACCAGGCCCTCGGTGCCGTGACCCTGACCTACCGCGCCACCCTCGGTGATTTACGGCCGATGCAGGTGCTGGCCTCCCGCGACAACGGCGAAACCTGGGCCCCCCAGGCCGAGGCACCTCCACAAGCCTATATGGGCTTTGCTGAGGCGGGTGCGCGCCAACCGGATTTCATCAGCCAACTGTTCACCCAACTGTGGGTGGACACCGCCATCAATGCCGCGCGCTACCTGACCCTGGATCAGGAGGTGCCGCTCGATGGTTCCATCGTCCTGGATCTGCGCTACCTCTGACGCTCGCCCCTTTATGTTGCCCCAACGGAACCCGCTGTCATGACCACGACATTTTCAACGACCGCTGTCGGTCTTATTGCCTTGCTGCTCATGCTCGGCAATCAAGTCAAAGCCGACGGGATGGTGCCCGACACCTCCGTGGTGATCGTTCACGAAGCCGACGGCGAAACCGCTGTGTCGGTGACCAATACCGACAGTCAACTCGCGCTGCTGCACGTCACCCTGCAGGACATCCCCGAAGACAAAGAACCCTTGCTGGTGGTGACGCCGCCCTTGGCCCGGGTGGAGGCGTCCAAATCGCAATTGGTGCGCTTCATCCTGCAAAACAAGACACCGCTGCGCACCCAGCGCCTCAAGCGCGTGGTGTTTGAAGGCATGCCCCAGGGCCGTGCCGCACCGGCTGCCGGGCATGCCCGGGTGGGTGTGACCGTGCGCCAGAATCTGCCGGTGATCGTGCATCCCAAGGGCCTGCCGCTCCACCGCACGCCCTGGACCGAGCTGACCTGGACCCTGCGCGACGGCCGATTGCACGTGCGCAACGACACCCCCTACGTGGTGCGTATGGCCCAGGACCTGCGCCTGCTGCCCGGCGACGGCAGGGCCATGCTGCCGCGCAACTATGTGTTACCGGGCGAAAACCTGAGTGTGCCGGCCACCGGCGGCCCAGCCACCAAAGTCCGACTGCAGCCGGCCACGGTGTACGGGTTTGCCGTCAAAGCCTACGAAGCACCGCTGAGCCTCTGACGGAACCACCACAGACGCCGCAGCAGATCGGCGCGGGATAAAGAAGTGGCGGCGCATCAACCGTTACCGCAACGCCCGCCAGCACCGGAATAACCGGGCCGGGACGTTCACCCTTTGAGTGCCTTGCGTGAAAACAGTATTGAATTACCGTGACGGCGTAGCCGTGCCCATGGCCGTGCTGCTGTGGCTACTGCCGGCTCCGGCCTGGGCCACCGGTTTTGACGCCCAGACCCTGCAGCAGCGCGGCATTGATCCGCAGTTGGCCAGCCTGTTGCTCGACGCTCCGCGTTTCACCGCCGGGCAACACGCCATCAGCCTGCGGGTCAATGGCCAGCGGCGCGGGCGGCTGCAGGTCAGTTTCGATCAACAGGGCAACCTGTGCTTCGATCGGACGCTGCTCGACGCGGCTAACCTGGTCATCCCTGAAGGCACTGCGCACTGCCATGACTTCCTCGCGCAGTATCCACAAAGCCTGGTGGAGCCAGACCCGGCCACGCTGACCGTGACGCTGGTGGTGCCCACCGACGCCCTGCGTCCGGTGCCACAGGATATATCGGGCTATGAAACCGGCGGCTTCGCTGGCTTGCTCAATTACGACCTCAGTGGCTTCTACAACCGCTATGGCGACGACGCCAGCCGGTTTGGCTCGGCCAACACCGAGGTGGGGTTCAACGCCGGTGACTGGATCGTGCGCAGCCGCCAGGTCCAGACCTGGCAGGATGGCCAGTCAAGCAGCACCCACCTGGAGGCCTATGCCCAGCGCACGTTCGCTAGCCACTAGGCGGTGCTCCAGGCCGGGCAGATCAGCCTGTACAACCCGGTGCTGGCCGGGGCGCAGATCACCGGCGTGCAGGTCCTCACCGAGCACGCCCTTCAAGAGCAAGGCCAGGGCGCCGTGATCGAAGGCATCGCCAACAGCCCTGCACAAGTGGAAGTGCGGCAGAACGGCGCGTTGATTCATTCCACCGTGGTGCCCGCCGGACCTTTTTCCCTGAACGATGTGCGCCGCCTGAATACCCGTTCAGACGTCGAAGTCACGGTCAGGGAAAGTGTCGGCGGCGACCGGCGCTTTACCGTGCCGGCCGCGATGCTCGGTCTTGGGTTGCCGGCACCGGGCTACGCGGTGGCGGCCGGTCGGGTGCGCAATGTCGGCGATACCGAAGGGGACGCGCCGTGGGTGGTGAGCGCCGGCTGGACAGGAACCGTGCATCCGCAACTGACCCTGGGCGCCGGGGTATTGGCGGCCAGCGAATACGGTTCGGCCGGTTTGAGCCTGGGCTGGCTGCCGTGGCTGGACAGCCAGTTGCAGCTGTCGACGCAACTGTCCAACACCCACTCGCGGGAAAAGGCCTCCGGGGTGCAGACGGACCTTGCCTGGTCCCAGCGCCTGAGTGAAAGTTGGTCATTGGGCGCCAGCAACTCCTGGCGCAGCATGGGCTATCGCGAGCTGGAAGAAAGCACCTACGAACGCAACGAGCAGTCGCAACGCTCACGCTACCGCGATCAACAAAGCCTCAATCTGGGTTGGTCCCATCCTCGGCTGGGCGCCTTCAGCGCCGGGCTCTCCCGCTCGGCCAACTTCGCCGGAGACAGCAGCCGCCGTGCCTTGTTGGCCTGGGGCACCAGCGTCGGCGCCGTATCGTTGTCGGTCAGCGCCGAATGGCAAATGGGCGGCTACGCGCAACAGGACAACGCGGTGTACCTGAACATCAGCGCGCCCCTGGGCGAGAAGCGCAGGGTACGCAGCTGGTCACGCTACAACGGCGGCGAGAACCGCACCGGCGTGGGGTTGAACGAGCAGATCGACGATCAACTGAGCTATCACGTCAGCGCCGAGCGCGATTCCCGCGACCGTCAGGTCGAAACCTCCGTCGGCCTTTCGGCACTGCCGCGCTACAGCCAGCTGGATGTGAGTTACAGCCGCTCCGATGCCGAGCGTTCAAGCTATCAGGGCGGTGCCCGGGGTGGGGTGGTGATGCATGGCAGCGGCGTGACGTTTTCCCCGTATCCGGTGCGCGACACCTTCGCCCTGGTCGCCGTGGGCGATATGAGCGGCATCCGCATCAGCACCCCCAGCGGCCCGGTCTGGACCGACTGGCAAGGCCAGGCCGTGGTGCCGCAGGTCACCGCCTATGGCCGCAGCCCGGTGGAAGTCCAGACCCGCTCGCTGCCGCGCAATGCCGATATCACCAATGGCCTGGCAATGATCTCCGCCGGACGTGGGGCGGTGGATCGGGTCGAGTTTGGCGTGGGCCTGACCCGCCGCGTCTTGCTGACCGTCAGCACCGAGCATGGCGCGCCGTTGCCGCCGGGCGCTTCGGTCAACACCGCCGAGGGTGAGTTCATCACCCTGGTCCAGGACGGTAGCCAGGTCTTCCTGCCCAATGTGATCGATCAACCGACCCTGTGGATAACACTGCCGGGGGGCCAACGTTGCCAGTTGCGCTACACACTTGCGCAAAAGGCCGACCCCTCGGTGTACTTCGAAACTGCCCCGGCCCGTTGCCACGCGCCTTGAGGACGACTGCCATGCCCCTTACCCGTTTGCGCCACTTGAGTTTCTGGCTATTGATCGGCGCTGCCGGCACCGCCCATGGGCTGGAGGAATGCCAACTCAACCTCAGCGAACCGTCGGTGGATTTCGGCCTGATGAGCCGCCTGTCCCAAAACGACAGCGCGCCCGAACGCCTGCTGGGCGAGCGTCGGCTGAACCTGACGTTCAATTGCCCCCAGGCCGGCGACTTGAGTCTGTTCTACCGCGCCCTCGCAGCCTCGACTGAGCGCCTGCAATTTACCGAGCACGGCAGCTACCAGATCGAGGTCAGTCACGGCGTCCTGGACGGGCAGGCGGTGGAGTTGGGCCTGATTCCAGGCCTGCGCCAGCCACCGGTGAGCAGCGGCACCGTGCTCAACTGGCGCAGCGGGCATGGGATCGCCCCGGTCGAACACGGGGCCGTGCGGGCGGGCAAAAACCTGTCGCTGCAATTGACCCTGCGCGCCTGGGCCGATCCTGCGGCCACCCATGTGCGTGACGCCACCACCTGGGAAGTCTCTGGCCTCTTCTTCAGCGCCAGCCACGGGCGCTATCGGGAGTTGGCGCTACGGGCGCACTTTGCACCGGTCGCCTGCCACCCGTCGTTGTCCGACCAGGGGGTGGTGGACTACGGAACTCTGTTCGCCAAGAACCTCAACCCCACCGACGAAACGCCCTTGCCCATCCGCACCCTGCGCCTGGGTGTGACGTGCGATGCACAAACACGCTTTGCCTTGCGCATGCATGACAACCGGGATGGCTCGGCCACCGGCGGCACCGATGAAACCTCCTATGGCCTGGACCTGGACGCCAGCCACAACAAAATCGGGCGCTTTTACATGACCATCGACCCCGCCGAGTTCAGTGCCGACACCCTGGGCACGCTGTACCGGACCGACTCCACCAGTAACGGCGCGGCCTGGAGCAGTTCCAGCGCACGCCAGATTCCCATGGGCGCCAACAGCTATATGGGCTTTACCGACAGGAGCGGCCTGACCACCGGCCCCGTGGCGATCCAGACCCTGGCCGGCACCGTGCGGATCAAGACCTACCTGGCCCCCATGCAGTCGCTGGACCTGCGCCAGGTGGTGCACATCAACGGTTCCGGCACTCTCGAAATCATCTACCTGTAACCCGACCCCACGAGGCGTGCGCCATGAAACTCGTTGCCCTATCCCACCTGTTGCTGCTGGCCTGTGCGCAATCGGCCCTGGCCGTGTCGACGGTGGACCTGAGCGTCCACGGCCAGATCATTCCCAGCGCCTGTACGCCGCTGTTGTCCAGCGGTGGTCTGATCGACTACGGCAAGATCTCCCGCCAAGACCTGAACCTTGCGCAAGGCACGCGCCTGCCGCTCAAAACCCTGCACCTGAGCGTCAACTGCACCGGGCCCAGTCGCTATGCCTTGCGCATGCGCGACAACCGCGACGGCTCGGCCACGGTCAATAGCGAGATTTACTACGGGTTGGGATTCGACACCGCCGGCAATCGCCTCGGCCTCTACTCCATGAGCTTCGACCCGCGCCAGACCCAGGCCGACAGCACCGCGCAGATCTACGGCACCGAATCCACCACCGGCGGCCTGGGCTGGCGCACCGCCAACCTGAACCCCATCGACATCGGTGCCAACAGCTACCTGGGCTTTACCGACATCGAGAGCAGTGTCGCCGGGCCGTCAGCCATCACCACCCTGAGCACCACCGTGCAGATCCACACGGTTATCAATGCCCGGCAGAACCTGGACTTGAGCGTTGAAACCGACCTCGATGGCTCGGCGACGCTGGAAGTGGTGTACCTCTAGAGCCTCTGGCTGGTGACATGAACATAGCGGGCGCGCCCGGCACCGAGGCCGGCGATGATCGCTCCCGCGCCCAGCAGCGCGAAGATCCAGCCGGTCGCCGCCCAGCCACCGGTCCAGTCATGCACCAGGCCCACCGCCAGCGGGCCAAGGGAGGCCAGGGTGTAACCGATGCCCTGGGCCATGCTCGACAGGTTGGCGGCCACATGGGCATCCCGTGAGCGCAGCACGATCAAGGTCAGCGCCAGGCTGAACGTACCGCCCTGGCCCAGACCCAAGACAATCGCCCAGCCCCACAGGCCATCGAGCGGCGCATACAGGCAACCGAACAGGCCGCCGAGGGTCAGCAGCATCACCACCACAATGGCCAGGCGCTGGTCCTTGCCACGGGTGGCCAGCCACGGCGCGGCCAGGGAACTGGCCAGTTGCACGATCACCGATCCCGACAGCACCAGCCCGGCCTGGGTCGCGCTCAAGCCACGGTCGATCAGGATCGACGGCAGCCAGCCAAACACGATGTAGGCCAGGGAGGATTGCAGGCCCATGTATAACGTCACTTGCCAGGCCAGGGGATCACGCAACAAACCGCGCACTCGATAGGCCACTTGATGGCCACCCTGCTTCTGTCCGACCTGAGGCAACCAGCACAGCGCCGCCAGCAGTGCCGGCACCATCCAGAAGCCCAGGCCGATTTTCCAGCTGTCGCCAAAATGCTGGCTCAACGGCACCGTGGCACCGGCGGCGAGCGCCGCGCCCAGGCACAGGGCCATGGTGTAGACACCGGTCATGACCCCTGCATGCCGGGCAAAGTCACGCTTGACGATCCCGGGCAACAGCACGCCGATGATGCCGATGCTGGCCCCGGCCAGCAGGCTGCCGGCGAACAACCCGACAGCGCCTAGCGAGCTGCGCAGGATGATCCCCGCCGCCAGTGTCAGCAAAATCCCCAGCACCACCCGTTCGGCGCCGAAACGGCGGGCCAGGACCGGCGCCAACGGCGCAAACAGGCCCAGGCACAGAACCGGCAGCGTCGTCAGCAACCCAGCCCTGGCCGCCGAGAGACCGAGGCTGTCGGACACGTCGTTGAGCAAGGGCGCCATGCTCGACAATGCCGGACGCAGGTTCAACGCCACCAGCACCAACCCCAGCAGCAACAGCCAGGCCCGGCTGACGACCGGCTGACTGTGCTGCACCTGGTCATCATCGGCTTCGGCGTCGATCAGCAATTCTTCAAGTGCATTTTCTGGGCGGGGCATGGTGCTCTCGGGTTCAAGGCGGGATTGTGCGCGAGGGAACCATGGTAATGCCCTGCACCACTTTGTGGCGAGCAGGCTTGTTGTGGCTAGCCCTCGGCCACAACAACAGGGATCTAGATCAATGCAGAACCCGGCTGAGAAACAACCGGCGCCGCCTGTTCGACGGGTTCACTCAGGTTTGCTGTGGCGAGCGGGCTTGCCCCGCGTTGGGCTGCGTAGCAGCCCCAAGAGCACCACCGAGGAGTGTCAGGTGTAACCAGGGGGGTGGTTTGGGGCTGCTGCGCAACCCAGCGCGGGACAAACCCGCTCGCCACAAGCAAGCAGGCTTACCACAGCGGGGGGTGGATTAATGCAGGATCTGACTCAGGAACAACCGGGTCCGCTCGTTCTGCGGGTTGTCGAAGAAGTCGTTCGGCGCCGCCTGTTCGACGATTTCGCCCTTGTCCATGAAGATCACCCGGTTGGCCACGGTGCGCGCAAAGCCCATCTCGTGGGTCACGCAGAGCATGGTCATGCCGTCTTCGGCCAGGCCGATCATGGTGTCGAGGACTTCCTTGACCATCTCCGGATCGAGGGCCGAGGTCGGCTCATCGAACAGCATGATCTTGGGCTTCATGCACAACGCCCGGGCAATCGCCACGCGTTGTTGCTGGCCACCGGACAATTGCCCCGGAAACTTGTGAGCCTGCTCCGGGATGCGCACGCGCTCCAGGTAGTGCATGGCAATTTCCTCGGCCTTGCGCTTGGGCA
This sequence comes from Pseudomonas sp. WS 5027, assembly GCF_012985695.1. Classification (NCBI taxonomy): domain Bacteria; kingdom Pseudomonadati; phylum Pseudomonadota; class Gammaproteobacteria; order Pseudomonadales; family Pseudomonadaceae; genus Pseudomonas; species Pseudomonas sp. WS 5027. The sequence continues at coordinate 46,540 of NZ_JAAQWU010000009.1, forward strand.
TCTTGCGCACCCACATCGGCGCCAACGTGCAGTTCTGCAGGATGGTCAGGTGTGGGAACAGGTTGAAGTGCTGGAACACCATCCCCACTTCGCGGCGCACGGTTTCGATCTGCTTGAGGTCGTTGGTCAGCTCCACGCCATCGACCACAATGCGCCCCTGCTGGTGCTCTTCCAGGCGGTTGAGGCAGCGGATGGTGGTGGACTTGCCCGAACCCGACGGGCCGCACAGCACGATGCGCTCGCCCTGCTTGACGTTGAGGTTGATGTCTTTCAGTACATGGAACTGGCCGTACCACTTGTTGACGCCCTGCATCTGGATAATGCCTTCAGGGCTCACCGGCTGTTTGATCGCTTCGCTCATAACAACAACTCCTAACGCTTGTGGCCAGTGTCGAGCTTGTGTTCCAAATGAATGGAATAGCGCGACATGCCAAAACAGAAAATCCAGAACACCAGGGCCGCGAACACATAGCCTTCAGTAGCCATGCCCAGCCATTTCGGGTCGGCGGCGGCTTGCTTGACGCTGTTGAGCAGGTCGAACAGGCCGATGATGATCACCAGGCTCGTGTCCTTGAACAGCGCGATAAAGGTGTTGACGATGCCCGGTATCACCAGCTTCAACGCTTGCGGCAGGATCACCAGGCCCATGCTGCGCCAGTAACCCAGGCCCATCGCCGCCGCGGCTTCGTACTGGCCTTTGGGAATGGCCTGCAAGCCACCGCGCACCACTTCTGCCACGTAGGCCGACTGGAACAGGATCACGCCGATCAACGCCCGCAGCAGCTTGTCGAAGTTCATGCCTTCAGGCAGGAACAGCGGCAGCATCACCGACGCCATGAACAGCACTGTAATCAACGGCACGCCGCGCCAGAACTCAATGAAGGTCACACAGATCACGCGAATCGCCGGCATATTGGAGCGCCGCCCCAACGCCAGCACGATCCCCAGCGGCAAGGCGCCTGCGATACCGACGGTGGCGATCACCAAGGTGAGCATCAGGCCGCCCCACTGGCTGGTCGCGACGTTGGTCAGGCCAAAGAGCCCGCCATGCAGTAGGAAGAAGGCAATGATCGGGTACAACACCAGAAAGCCCAGGCCATAGATCGCCTTGGGTTTAAAACGCGAGATGAACAACGGCGCCACACCGACGATGGCCAGCCATACGGTCAGGTCCACGCGCCAGCGTAGGTCGCCGGGGTAATAGCCGTACATGAATTGCCCGAAGCGCTGCTGGACAAACACCCAGCAGGCGCCCTCCTTGGTGCAATCGGCCTGGGTAGTGCCGACCCAGTTGGCGTCGAGAATCGCCCAATGCAAAATCGGCGGCACCACCAGATAGACCAGGTAGATCGCCAACAACGTCAGCAGGGTGTTGAACCAACTGGAGAACAGGTTGGCGCGCATCCACGCCATCGGCCCGAACACTTTGTTCGGTGGCGGCATGTCAGGTTTGAAAATATGGGAAGTCATGCAGGTTTCCTCACCGCTCGATCAGCGCAATGCGCTTGTTGTACCAGTTCATCAACAGGGAAATGCTGATGCTGATCGCCAGGTACACGCTCATGGTGATGGCAATGACCTCGATGGCCTGGCCGGTCTGGTTGAGCACCGTGCCGGCAAACAGCGAGACCATTTCCGGGTAGCCGATGCCGGCGGCCAGGGATGAGTTTTTCGCCAGGTTCAGGTATTGGCTGGTCAGCGGCGGGATGATCACCCGCAGCGCTTGCGGGATGATGACCTTGCGCAGCGTAGGCCCCGGACGCAGGCCCAGGGAGCGCGCAGCTTCGGTCTGGCCGTGGCTCACAGACTCAATGCCCGAGCGCACGATCTCGGCAATAAACGCGGCGGTGTAGACGGTAAGCGCCAGGGTCAGTGCCAGCAGTTCGGGGATCAATACCCAGCCACCGACAAAGTTGAAACCCGCAAGCCTTGGCATTTCCCAGTGCAGCGGCACACCGAAGATCAGGACGCACAACGCCGGAATCACGATGAACAGCGCCAGACCCGCCCAGAACTTGTGGAACGGTACGCCGGTGGCTTCAAAACGCTTGTTGGCCCAACGCGCCATCAGCACGATTGCCACGATGGCCACCACTACACTGACCACAAACGGCCAGAAACCCTCAGCCGCCAGCGCCGCCGGCATGTTCAGGCCCCGGGCGCTCATAAAGAATGTATCGCCCAAGTTATGGCTGTTGCGCGGCAACGGCATGGTCAGGAACACCGCGAAGTACCAGAACAGGATCTGCAACAACGGCGGAATGTTGCGGAACACCTCCACATACACCGTCGCCAGTTTGTTGATCATCCAGTTCGGTGACAGGCGCGCCACCCCAATGATGAAACCGAGCAGCGTCGCCAGGACCACACCGATCACGGTCACCAGCAACGTGTTGAGCAGGCCGATCACAAAGACCCGGGCATAGCTGTCCGATTCGGTGTAGTCGATCAAATGCTGAGCGATGCCAAAACCGGCACTGCGCTCGAGGAAGTCGAAACCGGAGGTAATACCCCGGTGCTGAAGATTGGTTTGCGTGTTGTTGAACAGATACCAGCCCAACGAAACCACCGCCACGATGGTGATGATCTGGAATAGCCACGCACGCACTTTTGGATCACTGAAGCTGAGCTTCTGTTTTGGTGCGCCGATTTGAGTTTGCATTAAGTGCCCCAGAAGTAATGGAACAGAACATCACCCGGCGGTTGGCCCACCGGGTGATAGAACCATCAGCGATCAGCGCACAGGGGGTGCGTATTGAATGCCACCGTTGTTCCACAGCGCGTTCAGGCCACGGTCGATTTCCAGGGGAGTGCTCTTGCCCAGGTTGCGCTCGAACACTTCGCCGTAGTTACCGACCTGCTTGACGATCTGTACGACCCAATCCTTCTTCACTTTCAGGTCTTTGCCGTATTCGCCGTCCGCCCCGAGCAGGCGCGCGACGTCCGGGTTCTTGGTGGACTTGGCCTCAGCTTCAACGTTTTTCGAGGTGATGCCGGCCTCTTCAGCGTTGAGCATGGCGTAACCCACCCAGCGCACGATGGCCAGCCACTCGTCATCGCCATTGCGTACCACCGGGCCCAGGGGCTCCTTGGAAATGGTTTCCGGCAGTACCACGTAGTCCTTCGGCGCGGCCAGCTTGCTGCGCTGGGCGAACAGTTGCGACTTGTCGGAGGTCAGCACGTCGCAGCGCCCGGACTCCAGGGACTTGGCGCTTTCATCGGAGGTGTCGAAGGTGATCGGGGTGTACTTGAGGTTGTTGCCACGGAAGTAGTCGGAAACGTTCAGCTCGGTGGTGGTACCGGCCTGGATGCAGATGGTTGCACCGTCCAGTTCCTTGGCACTTTTTACGCCCAGCTTGCTGTTGACCAGAAAGCCGATGCCGTCGTAGTAGGTGATAAAGCCCGGGAATTTCAGGCCCATGCCCGCATCGCGGGAGCTGGTCATGGTGGTGTTGCGCGACAGGATGTCGACTTCGCCCGATTGCAGCGCGGTGAAACGCTCCTTGGCATTCAACTGGCTGAACTTGACCTTGGTCGCATCGCCAAACACGGCAGCGGCCACGGCGCGGCAGTAGTCAGCGTCGATCCCGAGGATCTTGCCGCTGGCATCCGGCACCGAGAAACCCGGCAGGCCGTCGCTGACGCCACATTGCACAAAACCTTTCTTCTGCACTGCATCCAGGGTGGCGCCGGCCTGGGCCAGGCCACTGATCCCTAATACGGTCGCCGCGGTCACGATGGCCAGGGTGGACTTCAATACCTTCATTCAAACCTCCAGTTGCTCTTGTTGTGTCGGAGCTCGAACCTTTGCGCACCCTTGTGAGGCGATATCGACCCGTGTTGGCTTTTTTTGGGGTCAAGCAGCAGAGGCTGTCGCTGTCATTGCAGCGGCTATCCCAGAGGCGGCAGTCACTGATAGTGTTACCGTCCTCGAATAGTTCTGACATCGACCTACCCATAGCAAGCGCCGTACCAGAGTGTCGGCTGAGCCGTTTCAGCCCAGGATCTATCGCAAAACAGTCAACCAGGCGACATCTTGTTAACTGAGCCACCTTCCACGCACCGCCCCGACGCCTCCCATCGGCGCGCACGCACTTTTTTGGAGCAAACATGACCGAACCCTTGATTCTTCAGCCCGCCAAGCCCGCAGATGCCTGCGTAATCTGGTTGCATGGCCTGGGTGCCGATCGCTACGACTTCATGCCGGTGGCCGAAGCGTTGCAGGAAACCTTGCTGTCCACCCGCTTCGTATTGCCCCAGGCGCCAACCCGTGCGGTGACCGTCAATGGTGGCTACGAGATGCCAAGCTGGTACGACATATTGGCCATGAGTCCGGCGCGGGCCATCAGCCGTGAACAGCTGGATGAGTCGGCCAAAATGGTCATCGATTTGATCGAGAAACAAAAAGCCGACGGGATAGACGCCTCGCGGATTTTCCTGGCTGGCTTTTCCCAGGGTGGCGCCGTAGTCCTGCACGCAGCGTTTTTGAAATGGCAAGGCCCCCTGGGTGGCGTGCTTGCCCTCTCCACCTATGCGCCCACTTTCAGCGATGAGCTGGAACTGTCCGCCAGCCAACAGCGCATTCCGGCCCTGTGCCTGCACGGCCAGTACGATGACGTAGTGCAGAACGCCATGGGCCGTAGCGCCTATGAGCATTTAAAGCAGCGTGGTATCAACGTGACATGGCAGGAATACCCAATGGGCCACGAAGTGTTACCCCAGGAAATACGCGACATCGGCACCTGGTTGTCCGCCCGCCTGGGCTGAAAACCGACCATTGTGTAGCCGCATGACCAACGCACTACGCCGCGCCCGATTCTTGCATTACACTGGCCGGCGTACATTCCTTAACCAATTGATGAGATGACCGTGCTCAAAGCACTCAAGAAGATGTTCGGTAAAAGCGAGGCTGAACCACTCGCCCCTGTTCCCAGCGCCCCTGTCCAAACGTTTGGCAGCCGCAATGACGGTAAACAGCCTGGCCGAACAGCGCCTGTTGCCTCGCCAAAACCGCCGCCCGCAACGCCTGCTGCCCCGGCCCCTGTCGCCGCCCAGCCCGCAGCAGAACCGGCGCGTGCAGAAAAACCGCGCCGCGAACGCGCGCCGAAACCGGTGGTAAAGCCGTGGAAGCTGGAAGACTTCGTGGTCGAGCCCCAAGAAGGCAAGACCCGCTTTCACGACTTCAAGCTCGCCCCGGAACTGATGCACGCCATCCAGGACCTGGGCTTCCCGTATTGCACGCCGATCCAGGCACAGGTATTGGGCTTTACCCTGGCCGGCAAAGACGCCATCGGCCGCGCCCAGACCGGTACCGGCAAGACTGCTGCGTTCCTGATCTCGATCATCACCCAACTGCTGCAGACCCCGCCGCCCAAAGAGCGCTACATGGGTGAGCCACGGGCCCTGATCATCGCCCCGACCCGGGAGCTGGTGGTGCAGATCGCCAAGGACGCCGCCGACCTGACCAAGTACACCGGCCTCAACGTCATGACGTTCGTGGGCGGCATGGATTTCGACAAACAGCTCAAGCACCTGGAAGCGCGGCACTGCGACATCCTGGTCGCCACCCCGGGCCGTTTGCTGGACTTCAACCAGCGCGGCGACGTGCACCTGGACATGGTCGAAGTGATGGTGCTGGACGAAGCCGACCGGATGCTCGACATGGGCTTTATCCCACAAGTGCGCCAGATCATTCGCCAGACCCCACCGAAAAACGAGCGCCAGACACTGCTGTTCTCCGCGACCTTCACCGAAGACGTGATGAACCTCGCCAAGCAGTGGACTACCGACCCGTCCATCGTCGAGATCGAAGCGCTGAACGTGGCCAGCGAAAACGTCGAACAGCATATCTATGCTGTGGCCGGTGCCGACAAATACAAGCTGCTCTACAACCTGGTCAACGACAACGGTTGGGAGCGGGTCATGGTATTTGCCAACCGCAAGGACGAAGTGCGGCGCATTGAAGAACGCCTGGTACGCGATGGCGTCAACGCCGCGCAATTGTCCGGTGACGTGCCGCAGCACAAGCGCATCAAGACCCTGGAAGGCTTTCGCGAAGGCAAGATCCGCGTGCTGGTGGCCACTGACGTCGCGGGCCGTGGGATTCATATCGACGGCATCAGCCACGTGATCAACTTCACCCTGCCGGAAGTACCGGACGACTACGTGCACCGCATCGGCCGTACCGGTCGCGCCGGCGCTGCGGGTGTGTCGATCAGCTTTGCCGGGGAAGATGACTCGTACCAGTTGCCATCGATCGAGACGCTGCTGGGGCGCAAGATCAGTTGCGAGACGCCGCCGACGCATCTGCTGCGTCCCGTGGAGCGCAAACGCCCTTAAGCTGGAGCGCGGAAAAAGATGTGGGAGCGGGCTTGCTCGCGAATGCAATGGATCAGTCAATATATCCAGAGACTGACACACCGCATTCGCGAGCAAGCCCGCTCCCACATTTGCCTTCAGCGCTTTCAAATTCAAGGAGGACCACATGAACCAGGCTGATTACCTCATCATCGGCGGCGGCATTGCCGGTGCCAGTGCCGGTTACTGGCTGTCCCGACACGCCCGCGTCATCGTGCTGGAGCGTGAGTCCATGCCGGGCTATCACTCCACTGGCCGCTCCGCCGCCCTATATATCGCCGCCTATGGCACGCCACAAGTGCGCGCCTTGACCCTGGGCAGCCGCGACTTCTTCGATCACCCACCTGAAGGCTTTACCGAGCACCCTTTGCTCACGCCCCGTGGCGAAGTGCTGGTGGATCTGCTTGGCGACCCAGAAGAGCTGCAACGCCAATACCTGAGCGCCAAGGCGCTGGTACCCGAAACACGCCTGCTGGACACCGAAGAAGCGCTGCAGATGCTGCCCATCCTGCGCCGGGAAAAAGTCCACGGCGCGATCTACGACCCGACGGTCTGCGATATCGACACCGACGCGTTGTATCAGGGCTATTTGCGCGGCATTCGGCGCAATGGCGGGCAGATCCACACCGACAACGAGGTACACAAACTGGCCCGCGACGATCAAGGCCAGTGGCAGGTACGCACCTCGCAACAGCGCTTCAGCGCGCCGGTGATCATCAACGCCGCCGGAGCCTGGGCCGATACCATCGGCGAACTGGCCGGCGCCCAAAAAATCGGCCTGCAACCCAAGCGCCGCAGTGCCTTTGTGTTCGCCCCGCCGGCTGAAATGAATATCCATGGATGGCCGGAGTTGGCCGCCCTCGACGGTTCGTTCTATATGAAGCCCGACGCGGGGATGTTCCTCGGCTCACCGGCCAATGCCGACCCAGTCGAGCCCCACGACGTACAGCCTGAAGAGCTGGATATCGCCACAGGCATCTATCACATCGAAGAAGCCACCACCCTGAGCATCCGCCGCCCGACGCGGACCTGGGCGGGACTGCGCAGTTTTGTCAGCGACGGCGATCTGGTCTGTGGCTTTGATCCGCAGGTAGAGGGTTTTTTCTGGATCGCGGCCCAGGGCGGTTACGGGATCCAGACCTCGCCGGCGATGGGCCAGGCCAGCGCGGCGCTGGTGCGGGGGCTCGGATTGCCCGAGCCTTTGCAGCGCGCCGGGTTGACCGAGGCGATGTTATCGCCTGGTCGCCTGGGTTGATCGTGCTGCTGAACTCGTCCAATACAGCGGCCAGACGATAGGGTGTGGCGGGCACACGGAGGGCCACTCACGCCTTCCAGCGATCAGCCGCCCTATGATCACTGGCCCGCCCTTCCACCCAGCGCGCCCCTTCGCTGGTGTTTTCCTTCTTCCAGAACGGCGCTCGGGTCTTCAGGTAGTCCATCACAAACGCACAGGCATCAAACGCCGCCTGGCGATGGGCACTGGCGGCGGCGACGAACACAATAGGTTCGCCGGGCTCCAGGGCGCCAATGCGGTGCAACACCTCGAGCTTGAGCAACGGCCAGCGTTGCTCGGCTTCGACAGCGATCTTGGCCAGGGCCTTTTCGGTCATGCCGGGGTAGTGCTCAAGGAACATTCCCGCCACGTCGAGGCCATCGTTGAAGTCGCGCACATAGCCAACAAAACTCACCACGGCGCCCACGCCAACGTTGGCGGCGTGCATGGCGTTGACTTCGGCGCCGGGATCGAACGGTTGGGCTTGCACGCGAATAGCCACGGTCAGCCTCCGGTCACGGGTGGGAAAAACGCCACTTCGTCGCCGGCCTGCAAAGGCTCGTCGAGGCCACACAACTCCTGGTTGCGCGCGCACATCAGGCTGGTCTCGTTAAGCACCTCGAAGCCCGGGTCAGCGGCCAACGCCTGACGCACCGCATCGACTGTGGCGAAGTCGCCTTCCACCTCCAGGGAATCGAGGCCCACCGCTTCGCTGTAGCGTGCAAAAAACAGTACGTTGATGCTCATGCCTGGTCCGCCTTGAAATGCCCGCTCTTGCCACCGAGTTTTTCCAGCAGGCGAATGTTTTCGATGGTCATGCCACGGTCCACCGCCTTGCACATGTCGTAGATGGTCAGCGCGGCGACACTGGCCGCCGTCAGCGCTTCCATCTCCACACCGGTCTGCCCGGACAGCTTGCAGCGGGCGACGATATGCACGGTATTTTCCCCTTCGGCGGCCAGCTCAACCTTGACCCCGGTCAGCATCAGCGGATGGCACAGAGGGATCAGATCACTGGTCTTTTTCGCCGCCTGGATCCCGGCGATACGGGCCACGGCGAACACGTCGCCCTTGGGGTGGGCGCCGTCGACGATCATTTGCAGGGTCTGGGGCAGCATGCGCACCCGCGCTTCGGCCACGGCTTCACGGAACGTCACGCTTTTTTCGGTGACGTCGACCATATGGGCACGGCCCTGGGAATCGAGATGAGTCAGCACGGGGATACTCCTGATCAGAAGCCCCGATTGTAAACCCAACGCCGACCAAAATGTGGGGGCTGGCTTGCCTGCGATAGCGCTGTGTCAATCAACCTATCATCGACTGAACCACCACTATCGCGGGCAAGCCCGCTCCCACACTGAACGCGGTTACAGGTGGGATTCGGCATATTCGGCCAGAATCGAGCGTGGTACCCCTTGCAGCGCAATATGCACGCCGTTCGGGAAGTCCTTGAAGCGTTCCGTCAGGTAGGTCAGCCCGGAGCTGGTCGCGGACAGGTAAGGGGTGTCGATCTGTGCCAGGTTGCCCAGGCACACCACTTTGGAACCGGCACCGGCACGGGTGATGATGGTTTTCATCTGGTGCGGCGTAAGGTTCTGGCATTCATCGATCAAAATCAGGCTCTGCTGGAAGCTGCGACCTCGAATGTAGTTGAGGGATTTGAACTGCAACGGCACTTTGCTGAGGATGTAGTCGACGCTGCCATGGGTGTTTTCGTCATCCATATGCAGGGCTTCGAGGTTGTCGGTGATCGCCCCCAGCCACGGCTCCATTTTTTCTGCTTCGGTGCCGGGCAAAAAGCCGATTTCCTGGTCCAGGCCCTGCACGCTGCGGGTGGCAATGATGCGGCGATAGCGCTTGGTGACCATGGTCTGCTCGATGGCAGCCGCCAGGGCGAGGATGGTTTTCCCCGAGCCGGCAGCCCCCGTCAGGTTGACCAGGTGGATGTCCGGGTCGAGCAGCGCGTACAGCGCCAGGCTCTGGTAGATATCACGCGGTTTCAGGCCCCAGGCTTCCTGGTGCAACAGGGGTTCCTGATGCAGGTCGAGGATCAGCAGCTTGTCGACCTGGATCTCTTTGATCCAGCCCACAAAACCCTGTTCGTCGATGATGAATTCGTTGATATGCACCGCCGGCAGGTTGTCGGTCAGCTGTACCTGGTGCCAGGTGCGGCCATGGTCCTGGCGGGTCTCGACCTTGCTGACGCGGTCCCAGAACGAGCCGGTCATGGTGTGATAACCACGGGACAGCATCGACACGTCATCGACCAGTTGGTCGGTACTGTAGTCCTCGGCAGCGATCCCACACGCTCGTGCCTTGAGGCGCATATTGATGTCTTTGGTCACCAGCACCAGGCGCAGGTCCTTGTCGCGCGCATGCAGGTCGATCAATTGGTTGATGATCTTGTTGTCGTTGAGGTTTTCCGGCAGCAGGCTGTTGGGTTCGCTGCGCTTGCTCATCAGGATCGACAGCAAGCCCTTGGGCCCGCTCTTGCCACGCTGGATCGGTACGCCGACTTCAACGTCCTCGGGCGAGGCTTCACCCAGGGTCTTGTCGATCAGGCGGATCGCCTGGCGGCATTCGGCGGCGACGCTGTGGTGCCCACTTTTGAGTTTATCGAGCTCCTCGAGCACGATCATCGGGATGGCGACGTGGTGTTCTTCGAAATTGAGCAACGCGTTTGGATCGTGGATCAAAACATTGGTATCAAGCACATAAAGGATTGGCTGGTCGGAAGAAGGGGTACGTCCATGATCATCCATACTCGGTCACCTTTGTGGGAGCCAGTCGACGCAATACCACAACAGTGCTGCGCCTCGATTCGACCACCGAATACACCTGAGGGACGTCAAGTGCATTGCCCACCTGAGGAGTCTGGGAAGACGCCACCTGTGGTGCAGGTTTCGGCGATCTGTCTTCGTAATACCGCAAAACCCATGACAGGAAAAAGCACTTTGACGCTTTTTTGAAGTTTATTTTTCAGGATGACGAATAGCACTGGCGGGGCGCCACTCACACCGCTAAAGTCGGAAGTCCGCCTGCATCGAAATGTCGCAGCAAATCGCCCCAAAAACCCCTCATCCCCAACAGGGCCGGGCATTTGCGCTTTTCAGCGAAACGCCTCCCGGCAATCCTGCCAACCCAGCCCGCTTTGCGCCGTTGCCTGTAGCAACAGGGGCAATGCCACCCGCGCCTTGTCCTGGGTGTCGTGGAATACAATCACCCCCTTGCGCCACAACAACATCAGCGTCAGCACCCGCTGGGCCGACTCGTCGGCCTTGAGCAGGCCGGGTTCATCCTGAGAGTCGATATCCCACAGCGCCACTTGCAGGCCCTGGGCCTGGAAGAAGCCCTGACTGTCGGCGCGACGCTGGCCATAGGGCGGGCGGAACAGCGGCACGTAGTTTTCCGGCAGCAGGTTCTGGGTCAAGGAGGCGCTGCGGGTGATGGAGCTTTGCCAGTCGAGCCAATGGCTGTGGGAGCGGTACTGCCAGCCCTGGATGCCCACGCACTGGCCTTGGTACAACGCCTGCACATCGGCGGCCGAGGTCTTTTCCAGGCGGGTTTGCAGGCTGTTGCCCAGGGCAAAGAAGGTCGCCGTCATTTTCTGCTTGCGCAGGTAATCGGCCAGCCAATCGGTTTGACCATTAAGCGGCGCCGGGCCGCCATCAAAGGTCAATAGAAACAGGCGATCATTGAGCTCATCGCCATTGCGCTCGAAATCCCCAAAACGCGCCACTTCGCTGCTGATTTGCGGGAACAAGGCGGCCTTGCGTAGCAGCTCATCCAGGTAGCGTTGGTGAAACGCGCGGCTGGGCCCGGCCCAGCCTATATAGAAGGACTGCTCGCCCACCTCGAATTTGCCGGCCTGCTCGCGCAGGTCGTCCATGTTGTCCACCAGGTAGCAGAACGAGGCGTCCTGTTCGCAGCTTTGCTGGGCAAATCCGTAGTTCTCCAGCAACCGTTGCCAGAGCTGGCGACGCAGGTCGTCGATGGCGCCCTGGTTGATGATCTTCAGCCCCAGGCGCTGCTTGAGAGCCGGTTCATCCAGGGCCTCGCTGGCCAGCAGCGTGTTGGCAAACATGAGGATTTCGGCGCGTGACGCCACATCAAACAGCGCCGGGCTGCTGAGTTTTTCCGGCCAGGTGCCGCGGTCCAGGCTCGCGACATCCACACTGGCTGCCTGAGCGCCCAGGCACGTCAGCCAGGCGCACAATAAAAGCGCAATTCGCACAACGGGTCCCCTCTGTAGGAGCGAGCTTGCTCGCGAAGAACGTCAACGATAACACTGGCATCCGGCATGCACGCGGTGCCCCGGCGCTTTTTGCGAGCAAGCTCGCTCCTACAAAAAAGCGTCGCTATTGGCGTGATAGGTGGAGTCCAACTCCCCAACCCCCTAGAATCCCCCGACGATTACAGGAGCCAACTTCATGCTGATGGTGATTTCCCCAGCCAAAACCCTCGATTTCGAGACTGCGCCTGCGACTCAGCGCTTTACCCAGCCGCAATACCTGGACCATTCCCAGGAATTGATCGAGCAGCTGCGCGAGCTGAGCCCGGCGCAGATCAGTGAGCTGATGCATGTTTCCGACAAGATCGGCGGCCTCAACGCCGCACGTTTCGGCAGTTGGACCCCAGCCTTCACCCCAGCCAATGCCAAGCAGGCGCTGCTGGCCTTCAAGGGCGACGTTTACACCGGCCTCAATGCCCAGACCTTCAACGACGCCGACTTCGCCTACGCCCAGGACCACCTGCGCATGCTCTCCGGCCTGTACGGCCTGCTGCGCCCGCTGGACCTGATGATGCCGTACCGCCTGGAGATGGGCACCAAGCTGGCCAATGCCCGTGGCAAGGACCTGTACGCCTTCTGGGGCACACGCATCAGCGAGTGGCTCAATGAAGCCCTGGCCGAGCAAGGCGATGACGTGCTGCTGAACCTGGCCTCCAACGAGTACTTCTCGGCGGTCAAGCGCCCGGCGCTCAATGCGCGGATCATCAACACCGAGTTCAAGGACTTGAAGAACGGCCAGTACAAGATCATCAGCTTCTACGCCAAGAAGGCCCGAGGCATGATGAGCCGCTTCGTGATCGAAGAACGCATCAACGACCCGGCCCAGCTCAAGCAGTTCGATGTGCAGGGTTATCGCTTCAATGCCGAGCAGTCCAAGCCGGATAACCTGGTGTTTTTGCGCGATCACGCACCGGATTGAGGCTGCACCCGGCTTAAAATGTGGGAGCGGGCTTGCTCGCGAAAGCGGTGCTTCAGTCAATCTATCCGGTGACTGATACACCGCTTTCGCGAGCAAGCCCGCTCCCACATTTGCCCTACATCCCTTCAGTAGAATCGTCATTATTTTGGCGTCAATAATATTTCTTCAGAATTCATAACGTTTCTTTCACTCGACATTCGTCAATTTTTTTCGTAGTGGCACCACTTTTTTAAAACAGTAGTGGCATAAAACTATATCCCCGCTCCAACTCCCTATATCTACTCGCCAAATCTGCAAGTGCTATCAATATAGTACTAGTGCCATCTTTCCTAATATTTCAAGAAATTTCGAGAAACAGGATGAGCGGCCAGGAACTATGCCAAAAAGTGCCGCTCATACCACCGGTAACGATTATCTCTGTTCTTGTGCGATATGACTTACACAGCGACCAACGGAAGTAGCAAAGTTGTCACATACAACTTTGACTCCTCGGTCTAATTACCAACTGTTTAGTTGAGGGCGGGCGATCAGGTTGCATGACCATCTCCTACAAGGCCAAGGCTAAAGCCTACCTAAATGGGTCAGTGACACAACCCAAGGCACTGATAGTTAAGGGCTAAACGTCCATATCAAGGCTTTGCGGCACTGACGCCAGATCCTTCTCAGCGAAGGCTGGCTGCATTTCAGGGCAAGCCCCAACAATAAGGCCAAGTTGCGCACAACTTGAGTGCATTAGTTAGTCACTCGACTTTTAACATGCCTGCACATGAGATTACCGTGTCTATTCACGGTATTACCTAGTGCATGAGTGACGCTTGAAAACATGAACTCCGGCCATCTAATGGCGTGATAAAGATAGAGGTAAATGCGATGCGCATCAGCATATTTGGTTTGGGTTACGTGGGCGCAGTCTGTGCCGGTTGCCTGTCTGCACGGGGCCATGAAGTGGTCGGTGTAGACATTTCCAAGGATAAGATCGACCTGATCAACGCGGGCAAATCCCCCATCGTTGAACCGGGCCTGGGCGAACTGTTGAGCCAGGGCATTGCCAGCGGCCGGTTGCGCGGTACCACCAACTTCGCCGACGCCATCCGCGATACCGACCTGTCGATGATTTGCGTCGGTACGCCCAGCAAGAAAAACGGCGACCTGGAACTCAACTACATCGAAGCAGTGTGCCGCGAAATCGGTTTTGTCCTGCGTGACAAGACCACTCGCCACACCATCGTGGTGCGCAGCACCGTGCTGCCCGGCACCGTGGCCAACGTGGTAATCCCGATCCTCGAAGACTGCTCCGGCAAAAAAGCCGGCGTCGACTTCGGTGTCGCGGTCAACCCGGAGTTCCTGCGCGAATCCACCGCCATCGCCGACTACGACCAGCCCCCGATGACCGTGATCGGTGAATTGGACAAAGCCTCGGGCGACGTCCTGCAGTCGCTGTACGAAGAACTCGACGCCCCGATCATCCGCAAGGACATCGCTGTTGCCGAGATGATCAAGTACACCTGCAACGTGTGGCACGCCACCAAAGTCACCTTCGCCAACGAGATCGGCAACATCGCCAAGGCCGTGGGCGTCGATGGTCGCGAAGTGATGGACGTGGTCTGCCAGGACAAGACCCTCAACCTGTCCCAGTACTACATGCGCCCAGGCTTTGCCTTCGGCGGTTCGTGCCTGCCCAAGGACGTGCGCGCCCTGACCTACCGCGCCAGCTCCCTGGATGTGGAGGCGCCGCTGCTCAACTCGCTGATGCGCAGCAACGAATCCCAGGTGCAGAACGCCTTCGACATCGTCTCCAGCCACGACAAGCGCAAGGTCGCCCTGCTGGGCCTGAGCTTCAAGGCCGGCACCGATGACCTGCGCGAAAGCCCACTGGTGGAGCTGGCGGAAATGCTGATCGGCAAGGGCTTCGACCTGAGCATCTACGACAGCAACGTCGAATACGCCCGTGTGCACGGGGCGAACAAGGACTACATCGAAGGCAAGATCCCCCACGTGTCGTCCCTGCTCAACTCGGACTTCGACGATGTGATCAACAACAGCGACGTGATCATCCTCGGCAACCGCGACGAGAAATTCCGCGCCCTGGCGCAGAACGCCCCGCACGGCAAGCAAGTGATCGACCTGGTGGGCTTCATGTCCCAGGCCACCAGCGTCAATGGCCGTACCGAAGGCATTTGCTGGTAACAGCAACGGCAAGTTTCAAGCTGCAAGTGTCCTGATCCCCAGCGCTTGCAGCTTGAAGCCTTCTTCACCTTCGGATGACGCTTATGTCCAAGTTAAAACACGTACTGCTCCAATCCGCCGGCTGGCTGTTCTTCCTGAGCCTGCTGATGGGACTCGCCCTGCTGCTACCGGCGAGTACGTTCGACTCCGAGTCGAAGAATTTTATTTTCCTGATTGGCGCCGTGGGTATCTGGCGCTACTCCATGGGTGCGACGCATTTCTTTCGCGGCATGCTGTTCCTGTACGTGGTCTACCCGCACCTGCGGCGCAAAGTGCGCAAGCTGGGCAAGGCGGCGGACCCCTCCCATGTGTTCCTGATGGTCACCAGCTTTCGCATCGACGCCCTGACCACCGCCCAGGTCTACAGCTCGGTGATTCGCGAGGCCATTGAGTGCGGCTTCCCTACCACCGTCGTCTGCTCCCTGGTGGAAATGTCCGATGAGCTGCTGGTCAAGAGCCTCTGGGAAAAGATGAACCCACCGGATCACGTCAAGCTCGACTTCGTGCGTATCGCCGGCACCGGCAAGCGCGATGGCCTGGCCTTCGGCTTTCGGGCGATCTCCCGCCACCTGCCGGACGACCGCGCCGTGGTTGCGGTAATCGACGGCGACACCGTGCTCGGCGAAGGCGTGGTACGCAAGACCGTGCCGTGGTTCCAGCTGTTCGGCAATGTCGGCGGCCTGACCACCAACGAGTTCTGCGAAGTGCGCGGCGGCTACATCATGAGCGAGTGGCACAAACTGCGCTTCGCCCAGCGCCACATCAACATGTGCTCCATGGCCCTGTCCAAGCGCGTGCTGACCATGACCGGGCGCATGTCGGTGTTCCGTGCCAGCGTAGTCACCGACCCCGGCTTTATCGCCGACGTGGAAAGCGACTCGCTGCAGCACTGGCGCCTGGGCCGCTTCAAGTTCCTCACCGGGGATGACAAGTCCAGCTGGTTCAGCCTGATGCGCCTGGGCTACGACACCTTCTACGTGCCCGATGCGGCGATCAATACCGTGGAGCACCCACCGGAAAAGAGCTTTATCAAGGCCAGCCGCAAGCTGATGTTCCGCTGGTACGGCAACAACCTGCGCCAGAACTCCCGGGCCCTGGGCTTGGGTATGCAGCGGTTGGGCCTGTTCACCAGCGTGGTGCTGTTCGACCAGCGTGTGTCGATGTGGACCTCGCTGCTGGGCCTGACCGTGGCGATCATCGCCACCTTCAAGTACGGCGGCGCGTTCATCCTCGCTTACCTTTTGTGGATTGGCATCACGCGCCTGATCCTGACCCTGTTGCTGTCGTGCTCCGGCCACAGGATCGGCCCCGCCTACCCGGCGATTCTCTATTACAACCAGATCATGGGCGCGCTGGTGAAGATCTACGTGTTCTTCCGCCTTGATCAACAGTCCTGGACCCGCCAGGACACCAAACTGACCCGCGATTTGGCCAGCTTTCAACGTTGGTTCAACACCTGGTCGTCTCGGACCATGACCTTCTCCGCCGGCAGCATTTTCGTCGCCGTGTTGCTGATGATGGTCTGACCCTGCCAAGCCTGAATTAACTTAAGGAAATGCCCTGATGAACAGTCAAGTAAACGCCAACGTTGTCCACGAATCCGAAGCCCAGCGCCAACATGCCCGGGTGAAAATCCCGGCCAAGCTGCGCTTCTTCGGTGCCGACCGCACGCCCATGGAAGTGCGGGTCATCGACCTCTCCGCCGGCGGCCTGGCCTTCAATGCCGCCCAGCAACCGCTGAAGGTCGGTGATGTGCATAAAGCGCGCCTGCAGTTTGTCATCGACAACCTCGGCCTGGCGATGGACGTGGAGCTGTTGATCCGCTCCCACGACCGCCAGACCGGCCGCACCGGCTGCCAGTTCCAGAACCTGGATGCCCAGGATATTTCCACATTGCGTCACCTGATCACCTCGCACCTGTCCGGCGATATCGTGACCATGGGCGACGTACTGGCGACCCTGCAGCGCGACAACTTCACCAAGGCGCGCAAGGTCAAGGACAGCGGCAGCGGCATGAGCGCCTTTGGCCGCCTGCGCGCCGTGACCTTCAGCCTGGCGATCTTCCTGGTGGGCCTGGCGGCCTTCGGGTTTGTGTTCAAGTCGGTGTACGGCATGTACTTCGTCAGCCATGCCCAGGCCGGCCTGGTCAGCGTGCCGGGGATGAACGTCACGATGCCCCGCGACGGTACCGTGCAAAGCCTGATCAAGGACAACGGCGTGGCCGCCAAAGGCGCGCCACTGGCGACCTTCAGCACCAGCATGCTTGATGTGCTCAAAGGCCATCTGGACGAAGACCAACTGCAACCGGCCAAGGTCGAAGAGCTGTTCGGCAAGCAAATGACCGGCACCCTGACCTCGCCTTGCGACTGCATCGTCGCCCAGCAGTTGGTGGCCGACGGTCAATATGCGAGCAAGGGTGATGTGATCTTCCAGTTGGTGCCGCGCGGCAGCCAGGCCAACGTCGAAGCGCGTTTCTCCTATCGCCAGTTTGGCGATGTGCGCCCAGGCACCCCAGTGCGCTTCCAGGTCGCCGACGAAGAACAAACCCGCACCGGCACCATCGTCAGCAGCACCAGCCTCAACAGCGCCGACCTGTCCTCGGATATCCGCGTGCAGATCAAGCCCGATGCCCCGCTGGACAGCGCCTACGCCGGCCGCCCGGTGGAAGTGACCAGCGACCGTGGCCCGTCCCTGAACTGGCTGATCGATAAAGCCATGGCTGCTGGTTTGTAAGCGAGGACATGCCTGTGATGACTCTCTCAAAAACACCAAAATACCTGTGGGAGCGGGCTTGCTCGCGAAAGCAGTGTGTCAGCCAACACATGCATCAACTGACAGGGCCTCTTCGCGAGCAAGTCGAAGCGTCGAACCGCCGCTCCCACATTGGAACGCTGTGCACATTAACCCTTGCCGTCACACTGGCCGGTTGCGCCGGCCTGCCCGACCAGCGCCTGGCCAATGAGGCCCTCAAGCGTGGCGACACCGCCACCGCTGCGCAGAACTACCAGCAACTGGCTGACCTGGGCTACAGCGAAGCCCAAGTAGGCATGGCCGACATTCAGGTCGGCAGCCGCGACCCGGCGCAGATCAAGCAGGCCGAGGCCACCTACCGTGCTGCAGCGGATACATCATCACGTGCCCAGGCCCGTCTCGGCCGCCTGCTGGTAGCCAAGCCCGGTGCCACCGAAGCCGAACACCATGAAGCCGAAAGCCTGTTGAAAAAAGCCTTTGCCAATGGCGAGGGCAACACCCTGATCCCGCTGGCGATGCTGTACCTGCAATACCCCCACGATTTCCCCAGCGTCAACGCGCAGCAGCAGATCGATACCTGGCGCACTGCCGGCTACCCCGAAGCGGGCCTGGCGCAGGTGCTGCTGTATCGCACCCAGGGCACTTACGACCAGCATCTGGATGACGTCGAAAAAATCTGCAAGGCCGCGCTCAGCAGCACCGATATCTGCTACGTCGAACTGGCCACCGTCTACCAGAAACGCGAGCAACCGGAGCAACAGGCCGAACTGCTCAAGCAGATGGAAGCCGGCTACAGCCGTGGCACCGTCACCGCCCAGCGGGTCGACAGTGTGGCTCGTGTGCTGGGCGATGCCTCACTGGGCAAGACTGACGAAAAAACCGCCCAGGCCCTGCTGGAAAAAATCGCCCCCGGCTACCCGGCGTCCTGGGTCAGCCTCGCGCAGTTGCTCTACGACTTCCCTGAACTGGGCGACGTCGAGCAGATGATGAAGTATCTGGACAACGGCCGCGCCGCCGACCAGCCCCGCGCCGAGCTGTTGCTGGGCAAGCTGTACTACGAAGGCAAGTGGGTACCGGCCGATGCCAAGGCCGCCGAAGCGCACTTCCAGAACGCCCAGGGCCAGGAAGTGGCTGCCGATTACTACCTCGGTCAGATCTACCGCCGTGGCTACCTGGGCCAGGTCTACTCGCAAAAGGCTCTGGACCACTTGCTGACCGCCGCGCGCAACGGCCAGAACAGCGCCGACTTCGCTATCGCCCAATTATTTTCCCAAGGCAAGGGCACCCGGCCCGACCCACTGAACGCCTATGTGTTCAGCCAACTGGCAAAGATCCAGGACACCCCGCAGGCCAATGAACTGGCCGCGCAACTGGAACAACAACTGCCGCCGGCCCAGCGCGCCGAAGCCCAGCGCCTGCTGCAACAAGAACTGGCCGCCCGTGGCGCCTTGAGCCAAAGCACGCTGCAACTGCACGCCCTGCAAGAAGAAGACGGCGAGGAATCCCTATGAAACTCAATCCATTCGTCAAGGCCGGTATTGGCCTGACCTTCGCCCTGCTGTGGTCGTGCCCGACCCTGGCCGCGCTGACCGAAGACAAGAACTTCGGCCTGGAAGTGAAAGTCACCGGCCAGTCCGAAGATGACCGCGACCTCGGCACGCAAAAAGGCGGCGACGTCAACGGCATCGGCCTGGATGTACGCCCGTGGATCTACGGTGAACGCGGCGCCTGGAGCGCCTACGCCATGGGCCAGGCGGTGGCCTCCAGCGACATCATCGAGACCGACACCCTGCAACAGTCCGATGGCGACACCACCGAGCAGTCGAGCAACAACGACCGCAAGACCAAGAAGAACTACCTGGCCCTGCGCGAGTTCTGGGTCGGCTACAGCGGTTTCACGCCCTACCCTGGCGAGATCCTCAAGCTGGGTCGCCAGCGCCTGCGCAACGACGACGGGCAATGGCGCGACACCAATATCGAAGCGCTGAACTGGACCTTCGACACCACCCTGCTCAAGGCCAATGTGGGCGCTGCCGAACGCTTCAGCGAGTACCGCACCGACCTCAAGGAACTGTCTCCCGAAGACAAGGACCGCCAGCACTTCTATGCCGATGCGGCCTACCAGTGGACTCCCGGCCATTGGGTCGGCCTGCGCGGGCATCACACCCATGACGACGGCAAGCTCGACTACCCGCAACCGGGTGTGGCCGCCGACTCCCTGGACAAGCGCCAGAATGGCGACCTGACCTGGCTCGGTATCGAGGCCAACAGCGACGCCTATAACTGGCGCAACACCAACACCGTCAACTACTGGGCCAGCGTCACCGGCATGCAGGGCGAGCGCAGCAACGTCAACGCCCTGAACAACGACGGCAGCCGCCCGGCCAGCGCCAAGCGCAACACCGATGTGGATGGCTGGGCCACCGACCTCGGCGTACGCCTGCGCCTCGACCCGCAGTGGCAAGTAGGTGCGGCCTATGCCCGCGCCAGCGCCGATTACGAACAGAACGGCCTGCAAAGCAACCGCTCGAATTTCACCGGCACACAATCGCGGGTGCATCGTTTTGGCGAGGCGTTTCGCGGCGAGATGAACAACATGCAGTCCATGAGCCTGTTCGGTTCCTGGCAGTTGCGCGACGACTACGACGCCAGCCTGGTCTACCACAAGTTCTGGCGCGTGGACGGCAACAAGCCGGTGGGCAGCAATGGCATCGATGCGCTGCAGAACAACTACGACGACGTCACCGGCGCCGTACTGCCCAGCGCATCCCTGCCGCTGCAAGACGGCAACAAAGACCTTGGCCAGGAGATGGACCTGGTGGTCACCAAGTACTTCAAGAAAGGCCTGCTGCCCGCGGCCCTGAGCCAGTCGATCGACGAACCGTCGGCCCTGGTGCGCTTTCGTGGCGGCGTGTTCAAACCCGGCGACGCCTATGGCAAGCAAGTCGACTCGTACATGCACCGCGCCTTTGTCGATGTGATCTGGCGTTTCTGATGGGAGCCTGCGCAATGAATCCTCACGCCCTCAAAGGCTCGGCCCTCCTCGCTGCGGCAATGCTGCTGGCGTGCGCCCCGGCCTTTGCCAATGTCGAGCCGCAGGTCAAGGCGCCCACCATCGCCAAAGAACTGCAACAGGCCAAGACCTACACCATCACCAGCCCGCCCACCGCGCCGCTGGAAATGGCCAAGCCTGAGCTACCGGACCTCTCGGGCTACACCGCACAAGCGGTGGCGAAGAAAATCGTGCGCAGCAAGGCCGGCAAGGTCAGCGTGCGCCGGATGATGCAGGAAAACGCCCTCAAGGACTTTATCGGCGGCGACAACAAGATGGCCGAATGGGTGGTGCGCCAGCACGGCATCCCCCAGGCGATCTTTATCGACGACGGCTACATGAACCTCAAGGACCTGCTCAACAAGGTGCCCAAGCAATACCTGAGCGAAACCTCGCCCGGGGTATTCCTGGCCAGGCTGCCGATTGTGGTCGGCGAAAAAGGCATCCTCGAAATCGATAACCAGACCCAGGAATTGCGCCTGTCCCAGGAAGCCGGTTCGTTCCTGGTCAACGACGGCCAGCTGTTTGTGCGCGACACCAAGATCACCGGCTGGCGCGAGAAAACCAACGGCCCGGCGACCTTCCGCTCGCCCAAGGAATTCCGCCCGTTCCTGCTGGCCTGGGGCGGCACCCAGACTTACATCGTCAACAGCAAGATGGCCAGCTTCGGCTACGCCAACAGTAAGTCCTACGGCGTGAGTATTTCCCAGTACACGCCGAACATGGCCAAGGTCCTCAAGCGCCCGGAACCTACCGGCTGGATCGTCGATTCCGAGTTCTCGGACATGTGGTACGGCTTCTACTGCTACGAGACCACCGGTTTTGTGATCAAGGGCAGCACCTACAAAGACAACATCGTCTACGGCATCGACCCCCATGACCGTTCCCACGGCCTGATCATTGCCGGCAACACGGTGTATGGCACCAAGAAAAAGCACGGCATCATCATTTCCCGTGAGGTCAACGACAGCTTCATCTTCAACAACCGCAGCTACGACAACAAGCTGTCGGGCCTGGTGATCGACCGTAACAGCGTGAACAACCTGATCGCCGACAACGAGATCTACCGCAACCACACCGACGGCATCACCCTCTATGAGAGCGGCGACAACCTGCTGTGGGGCAACAAGGTGATCAGCAACCGTCGCCACGGCATTCGGATCCGTAACAGCGTGAATATCCGCTTGTACGAGAACCTCGCCATGGCCAACGGCCTGACCGGCGTCTACGGCCATATCAAGGACCTGACCGACACCGACCGCGACATCGAGCTCGACCCGTTCGACACCAAGGTCTCGCTGATCGTGGTCGGTGGCGAGCTGGCGGCCAATGGCAGCGGACCGCTGTCCATTGACTCGCCGTTGAGCATCGAGCTGTACCGCGTGTCGATGCTCGCGCCGACCAAATCCAGTGGCATCAGCTTCTCCGGCGTTCTTGGTGAGCGCCAGGAAGAGATTCTCGACTTGCTGGTACGCCAGAAAAAAGCCGTGCTGATCGACCCTGTCGAACGCCAGACCCCATTGCAGGACTGAGGATGACCTTTATGCACCCACACATGATCAAGCTGCTCAGCCTCTCGGGTTTGACCCTCGGCATCCTGGCCGCCAGCAGCGGCGTGCGCGCCGATGAAATCAAGGCGCCGAACTTTACCGCCGAGCCGTGCTGCAACCTGTGCCCCGAGGCTCACGACGCAAAGAACTACACCACTCGCTACCAGCAGAACTTCACCACCCTGGTCCAGGCCCAGGGCGACTGGCTGTTCCGTACCCAGGAAGACCTGCGCACCGAATTCGACACCACCCCGGCCGGCTACAAGCGCATGCAGCAACTGCACGATGCGTTCAAAAGCAAAGGTGTGGAACTGGTGGTGGTCTACCAGCCGACCCGTGGCCTGGTTAACCGCAACAAGCTCAACCCGGCAGAAAAAGCGCGCTTTGATTTCGACAAGGCCCTGGGCAACTACAAAACCATGCTTGGGCGCTTTGCCAAGATGGGCTACGTGGTGCCGGACCTGTCGCCGCTGACCAATGAACAACTGCCGGACGAGATGCCGGCCCACGACTTCTACTTCCGTGGCGACCAGCACTGGACCCCGTATGGCGCCCAGCGCACCGCGAAAATCGTCGGGGCCAAGGTGCGGGCCATGCCTGAATTCGCCGGGATCCCCCAGCGTGAATTCGAGACCAAGAAATCCGGGCGCATGGGCAAGACCGGCACCCTGCACAACATGGCCGGGCAGTTGTGCGGCACCAGCTACGCGATCCAGTACATGGACCAGTTCAGCACCGAGCCCAAGGGCGAGGCGGCGGACGGCGACCTGTTCGGCGATTCCGGCAACCCGCAGATCACCCTGGTGGGCACCAGCCACAGCGGCAAGAA
Source organism: Pseudomonas sp. WS 5027 (assembly GCF_012985695.1). Lineage (NCBI taxonomy): Bacteria > Pseudomonadati > Pseudomonadota > Gammaproteobacteria > Pseudomonadales > Pseudomonadaceae > Pseudomonas > Pseudomonas sp. WS 5027. Next base: position 69,788 of record NZ_JAAQWU010000009.1, read on the forward strand.
CTACAACTTCGCCGGCTTCCTGGAACAGGAAATCGGCGCCGATATCCTTAACGTCGCCTTCCCCGGCGGTGGCCTGGAAGGCTCGATGATCCAGTACCTGGGCAGCGAAGAATTCCAGAAAAGCCCACCGAAGATTCTGATCTGGGAGTTCTCGCCGCTGTATCGCCTCGACCAGGAAACCATCTACCGCCAGATGATGGCCCTGCTCGACAACGGTTGCGAAGGCAAGCCAGCGCAGATGAGCGCCAGCACCACCCTCAAGCCCGGCAAGAACGAGCTGATGGTCAACAGCAAAAACATGGACCTGCGCAACAACCGTCATCAGGTCGACATTCGCTTCGCCGATCCCTCGGTGAAAACCCTGCAAGCCACCCTCTGGTACATGAACGGCCGCCACGAGGACATCAAGATCGACAAACCCGAAACATCCGAGACAGACGGGCGTTTCGCCTTTGAACTGCGCACCGATGAAGACTGGGCCTCGCAGAACCTGCTGGCCGTGGAAGTGCAGGGCCCCGAAGCGGGCGCTGCCGCGCAGAAAGTCGAAGCGAAAATTTGCACACGCAACGTATTCCCAAGCGGCGGTCAGCAGACCGCGCAACTTGGGCAATGAGGTTACCTATGCAGAAGTTACTGATTCCAACGCTGCTGGGCCTGGCGATGTTTGCAGGTCAAGCCAACGCCGCCGCGCCGCTGCGCCCGCCCCAGGGCTATTTCGCGCCGATTGAAGCGTTCAAGACCGGCGACTTCAAGAACGACTGCGACGCCATGCCGACGCCGTATACCGGTTCGCTGCAGTTTCGCAGCAAATACGAGGGCTCCGACAAAGCCCGCTCGACCCTGAATGTGCAGTCGGAAAAAGCCTTTCGCGACAGCACCGCCGATATCACCAAACTGGAAAAAGACACCAGCAAGCGGGTGATGCAGTTCATGCGCGACGGTCGCCCGGAGCAATTGCAATGCACCCTCAACTGGCTGGTGAGCTGGGCCAAGGCCGATGCGCTGATGTCCAAGGACTTCAACCACACCGGCAAGTCCATGCGCAAATGGGCGCTGGGCAGCATGGCCTCGGCCTATGTGCGCCTGAAGTTCTCCGAATCGCAACCGCTGGCCAAGTACCCGCAGGAGTCGCAACTGATCGAAGCCTGGTTCAACAAACTGGCCGAGCAAGTGGTCAGCGACTGGGACAACCTGCCCCTGGAAAAAACCAACAACCACTCGTACTGGGCCGCCTGGTCGGTGATGGCCACGTCCGTCGCCACCAACCGTCGCGACCTGTTCGATTGGGCCGTCAAGGAATACAAGGTCGGCGCCAACCAGGTCGACGCCCAGGGCTACCTGCCCAACGAATTGAAGCGCCAGCAACGGGCGTTGGCCTACCACAACTACGCCCTGCCGCCGCTGGCGATGATCGCCAGTTTTGCCCTGGTCAATGGCGTGGACGTACGCGGCGAAAACAACGGCGCGCTCAAGCGCCTGGGCGACAAAGTGCTGGCCGGGGTGAAGGACCCGGACATCTTCGAGCAGAAGAACGGCAAGGAGCAGGACATGCATGACCTGGAGCAGGACTCCAAATTCGCCTGGCTCGAACCCTTCTGCACCCTCTACACCTGCGCCCCGGATGTACTCGAACGCAAGCACGACATGCAACCGTTCAAGACCTTCCGCCTGGGCGGCGACCTGACCAAGGTCTACGACCCGGCGCACGAAAAAGGCCGTTGATGGAACGGGCTCCCAATGTGGGAGCGGGCTTGCTCGCGAAGGCGGTGTAACAGTCGCCTACTGTGTTGAATGACACACCGCCTTCGCGAGCAAGCCCGCTCCCACATTTTGAGCCGGTTTCGACAGTGAAAAAGTAATACCGCCCTCCCCGGTTTTTCGTGGGGGGTTTGGGGGGGCCGTTGGCCCTTGACTGTTGGTTAAACATGGAGAGATCGGGATGGTTTTCTCGTCCAATGTGTTCCTGTTTCTGTTCTTGCCGATCTTTCTCGGCTTGTACTATTTGAGCGGGCAACGCTATCGCAATCTGCTGCTGCTGATTGCCAGCTACGTGTTCTACGCCTGGTGGCGGGTGGACTTCCTGGCGCTGTTCGCCGCCGTGACCCTGTGGAACTACTGGATCGGCCTCAAGGTCGGTGCCGCTGGCGTGCGCACCAAGCCGGCGCAGCGCTGGCTGTTGCTCGGGGTGGCGGTCGACCTGTGCATCCTGGGCTACTTCAAGTACGCCAACTTCGGTGTCGACAGCATCAACATGATGATGAAATCGGCGGGCCTGGAGCCGTTTATCCTGACCCACGTGCTGTTGCCGATCGGGATCTCGTTCTACATCTTCGAGTCCATCAGCTACATCATCGACGTGTACCGTGGCGACACCCCGGCGACCCGCAACCTCATCGACTTTGCGGCGTTCGTGGCGATCTTCCCGCACCTGATCGCCGGCCCCGTGCTGCGCTTTCGCGACCTGGCCGACCAGTTCAACAACCGCACCCACACCCTGGATAAATTCTCCGAGGGCTGCACGCGGTTCATGCAGGGCTTTATCAAGAAGGTGTTTATCGCCGACACCCTGGCGGTAGTGGCCGACCATTGCTTCGCCCTGCAAAACCCCACCACGGGCGATGCCTGGCTCGGCGCGCTGGCGTATACCGCGCAGCTGTATTTCGACTTCTCCGGCTACAGCGACATGGCCATCGGCCTGGGCTTGATGATGGGTTTCCGCTTCATGGAAAACTTCAAGCAGCCGTATATCAGCCAATCGATCACCGAGTTCTGGCGGCGCTGGCATATCAGCCTGTCCACCTGGTTGCGCGACTATCTGTACATCACGCTGGGCGGCAACCGTAAAGGCACGCTGACCACCTATCGCAACCTGTTCCTGACCATGTTGCTCGGCGGCCTGTGGCACGGCGCGAACATCACCTACATCGTGTGGGGCGCCTGGCACGGCATGTGGCTGGCGATTGAAAAAGCCATCGGCCTCAACACCTCGCCACGCAGCTTCAACCCGGTGCGCTGGGCCTTCACCTTCCTGCTGGTGGTGATGGGCTGGGTGATCTTCCGTGCCGAAAACCTGCACGTTGCCGGGCGCATGTACGGCGCGATGTTCAGCTTTGGCGAATGGTCGCTGTCGGAACTCAACCGCGCCAGCCTGACGGGCCTGCAAGTGGCAACCATGGTGGTGGCCTACGCCACGCTGGCGTTCTTCGGCCTGCGCGACTTCTACAGCAATCGCCCGGCCGACAAGGCCAAGCCGGCTGACCCGAGCCTGATCAAGGCGGTGCCTGGGGATAACCCCGGCAGCATCCAGGAACCCGGCTTCAGCGTCGGCAGCAACGCCGCCGTGCAACCGGCCTACTGGACTGCCGACTGGCCACGCTATGCCATGCGCGCCCTGATTCTGCTGCTGTTCGTGGCGTCGATTCTAAAACTCTCGGCGCAAAGCTTCTCGCCGTTCCTTTACTTCCAATTCTGAGGGAGCCGACCATGACCCGCTCATTCCGCATCCTCTACACCGCGCTGTTCATGGCCCTGCTTATGGCCCTGGGCGCGTGGTCGGTGCGCAGTTTCTTCGGTTTCAATACCAACGCCGACGCCACCGTGCTCAACGGGCGCTGGGCCAAGGCGGTCGAGACCCATTACGACGATGAGTTCCCGATCAAGCGCCTGGGCACCAACCTCTGGGCGGCGCTGGACTACAAGCTGTTCAACGAAGGCCGCCCCGGCGTGGTGCTGGGTCGCGATCACTGGTTGTACAGCGACGAGGAGTTCAACCCCGCCGTCAACGAAGAGCAGAACCTGCAAGACAACTACGCCCTGGTCGAAGGCGTGCGCCAGACCCTCAAGGCCAAGGGCGTGCAGTTGGTGATGGCAATTGTCCCAGCCAAGGTGCGCCTGTACCCCGAGCACCTGGGTGAAGTGCAACCGGCGAGCATTCACGCCGGGCTCTACCAGGACTTCCATGCCCGGGTTGCCGCCGACAAGATCATCGCCCCCGACCTGCTGGGCCCGCTACAACAAGCCAAGCTCCACGGCCAGCAAGTGTTTCTGCGTACCGACACCCACTGGACCCCGGATGGCGCCGAAGTCGCCGCCAAACAATTGGCCAGTGCAATCAACGCCAAGACCCTGCTCAGCGGCGAGCCCCAGCGGTTTGTCACCGACGCCGAAAGCATCGCCCCCCACAGCGGTGACCTGCGCCTGTTCCTGCCTCTGGACCCGCTGTTCGAAAACCTGATGCCGCCCAAGGAGCCTCTGCAAAAACGCGTGACCCACGCGGTGCAGGCCCAGACGGCGGGCGACGATGCCCTGTTTGCCGACAGCGAAATGCCGGTGGCCCTGGTGGGCACCAGTTACAGCGCCAACCCCAACTGGAACTTCGTCGGTGCCCTCAAGCAAGCCCTGGGCAGCGAAGTGGTGAACTACTCCGAAGACGGCCACGGCCCGATCCTGCCGATGCTCAGCTACCTGAAAAGCGATGACTTCAAGAACAGCCCGCCACAAGTGCTGATCTGGGAGTTTCCAGAACGCTATCTGCCGGTGAACAACGAAATCGGCGAGGCCGACCCCAAGTGGGTTGCGCAACTCAAACAAGCCGGTACGCGCCAACAGAACATGGCAAGCAACACCCCCGTTAAAACCGAAAAATCCGAGACGCCCGACCGGGCGCAAAACTGAAAGAGAGGTAACTCACATGACTTTCACTACTACTCCGCGTCGTCTCGCCAAGACCCTGGCCCTGGCCGCTGGCATGAGCTTCGTATCGATGTCCGCCTTCGCCGGCGACGCCGCCCTCTACGGCCCCATCGCGCCGAAAGGCTCGAGCTTCGTGCGCCTGTTCAACGCCAGCAACCAGGAAGTCAGCGCCAGCGTCGGCAACACCGCGTTAAGCGATGTGGCACCCCTGGCCAGCAGCGACTTCAGCTTCCTGCCGGGCGGTGACTACAGCGCCAAGGTCGGCAGCCAGAACGTCACGGTCAAGCTGGCCGCCGATCATTACTACACCCTGGTCAACAGCGGCACTGGCCAGCCGCAACTGATCGAAGAACCACCGTTCAAGAACAAGCAGAAATCCCTGGTGCGCGTGCAGAACCTCAGCGACAAGGCCCTGACCCTGAAGACCGCCGACGGCAAGACCGACGTGGTCAAGGCCGTGGCCGCCAAAGGCCGCGGCGAGCGCGAGATCAACCCGGTGAAGGTCAGCCTGGCGCTGTATGACGGCGACAAGAAGGTCGGCGACGTGAAGCCGGTGGCGCTGGAGCGTGGTGAGGCAGCGGTGCTGTATGTCACCGGTTCCGGCAGCAGCCTGTCGCCAGTGTGGGTCAAGCGCCCCGTGTCGACCCGCTAATGATTTCCTGAATTGACGGCTACCCACTGTAGGAGCGAGCTTGCTCGCGAAAATCGCCAACGATAACGCGGGCATTCTGAATGAACGCGGTGTCTGGAAGTGCTTCGCGAGCAAGCTCGCTCCTACAGGGGATCAAGGTGGCAGTTCGGACCGAGACAAAAACAAGAGTGAAACGACTGAATTTCGTTGCTCTAACCCATACAGATTCAAGGAGAAACCCATGATCCCAGTAATCCTTTCCGGTGGTAGCGGCTCACGTCTTTGGCCGCTTTCCCGCAAACAGTTCCCTAAGCAGTTCCTGGCCCTGACCGGCGAACACACGCTGTTCCAGCAAACCCTGGAGCGCCTGGTGTTTGAAGGCATGGACGCACCGATCATTGTCTGCAACAAAGACCACCGCTTCATCGTCAACGAGCAGTTGAGCACGCGCAAGCTGGAAAGCCAGCGCATCCTGATGGAGCCCTTTGGCCGCAACACCGCGCCGGCCGTGGCCCTGACCGCGATGATGCTGGTCAACGAAGGCCGTGACGAACTGATGCTGGTGCTGCCCGCCGACCACGTCCTGGACGATCAAAAAGCCCTGCAACGCGCCCTGGCCCTGGCCACCGTGGCCGCCGAGCGTGGCGAAATGGTGCTGTTCGGCGTGCCGGCCACACGCCCGGAGACCGGCTACGGCTACATCAAGTCCACCAACGATTCACTGCTGCCCGAAGGCGTCAGCCGCGTGCAGCAGTTCGTCGAGAAGCCGGATGAAAAACGTGCGGTGGAGTTCGTCAAAAGCGGCGGTTATTTCTGGAACAGCGGCATGTTCCTGTTCCGTGCCAGCCGCTTCCTCGAAGAGCTGAAAAAGCACGACCCGGACATCTACGACACCTGCGTGCTGACCCTCGAGCGCAGCGAGCATACCGCTGATACCGTGACCTTCGACGAAGCCACCTTCGCCTGCTGCCCGGACAATTCCATCGACTACGCGGTAATGGAAAAAACCCAGCGCGCCTGCGTGGTGCCGCTCAGTGCCGGCTGGAGCGACGTGGGCTGCTGGGCCTCGCTGTGGGCGGTCAATGACAAAGATGCCAACGGCAACGTGACCAAAGGCGACGTGGTGATCCAGGACAGCAAGAACTGCATGATCCACGGCAACGGCAAGCTGGTGTCGGTGATCGGCCTGGAAAACATCGTGGTGGTGGAAACCAAGGACGCGATGATGATTGCCCACAAGGACAAGGTCCAGGGCGTCAAGCAGATGGTCAACACCCTCAACGAACAGGGGCGCAGCGAGACCCAGAACCACTGCGAGGTCTACCGCCCGTGGGGCTCCTACGACTCGGTGGACATGGGTGGGCGCTTCCAGGTCAAGCACATCTCGGTCAAGCCGGGCGCGTGCCTGTCGCTGCAGATGCACCACCACCGCGCCGAACACTGGATCGTGGTCAGTGGCACCGCTGAAGTGACGTGCGACGAGAACGTGTTCCTGCTGTGCGAGAACCAATCCACCTACATCCCGATTGCCTCGGTGCATCGCCTGCGCAACCCGGGCAAGATCCCGTTGGAGATTATCGAAGTGCAATCGGGCAGTTACCTGGGCGAAGACGATATCGAGCGGTTCGAGGATATCTACGGACGCTCGACGCCGGTTGAGCGTGGCGTGTCGGTGAAAACCATCGCGCAGTAAAACAGTCGTACGAGAAGCCCCTATCCAGCCCATTGCGTCCCCTATCCGCAGTGGGCTGGGTGGGGGCTTTTTTGGGGTTTTGGGTGATGCTGAGGGCCTTTTCGCGAGCAAGCCCGCTCCCACAGTTGGGCCGGGTCCATCCTTGGAATACGGTCAACCTGTGGGAGCGGGCTTGCTCGCGAAGGCGTCAGCCCAGCCAACACACCTCTTAAGGTAGCCAATCACGCCTACGCTTCAGTTAGGATGCTCGTTCCTTATTTGAGGTGGTCTCCATGTTCTTCGGCGTTCTACTGATCATCACCTGGCTGATCCTGCTGCTGCGCTACCCCGCCAAGGCCTTGCCGGTTTCCCTGGCGGCCGCCGTGGGCCTGGGGTTCGTGGCGATGTGGGTGGTGTGGCTGGACAGCCGCGAAGCCTCGCAGCTATCGCGCCTGGAGCTGCGCATCAGCTACGCCCCCGAGCAGTGCCCCGCCGACCGCCCCTTGCAGCTCAAGCTCAACAACGGCAACGACGTGCCCCTGACCGAATTGCGCTGGCGCGTCGCCGCCTACGCGCCGGGTGACACGGTGAACCTGGCCGATAACGTCTATGCGGCCCCCCGCTACCGCGGCCCCGGCGAGTTGCAGGCCGGTGCCGATTGGGAAGACTGCCTGCCCGTACCGCCGCTGCGCCCCGGCTATCGCCCGCAAACCCTGGAATTTCGCGCCGAGCACCTGCAAGGCAGCTTCGCCGACTGACCCGACATAGGATTGATCCATGCCCAACGTGCTTATCACCGGTTGCTCCAGCGGCATTGGCCGTGCCCTGGCTGACGCGTTCAAGTCCGCCGGCTTCGACGTGTGGGCCAGCGCCCGTCGTGAAGACGACGTCGCCGCCCTCGCCGCTGCAGGTTTTAATGCGGTGAACCTAGACGTCAACGACAGCGCCGCCCTGCAACACCTGGCCGAACAGTGGGGCGAGCTGGATGTGCTGATCAACAACGCCGGCTACGGCGCCATGGGCCCGTTGCTCGACGGCGGCACCGAGGCGATGCAGCGCCAGTTCGAGACCAACGTGTTTTCCATCGTCGGCGTGACCCAGGCGCTATTCCCCGCCCTGCGCGCAGGCAAAGGCCTGGTGGTGAATATCGGCAGTGTTTCCGGGGTGCTGGTCACGCCATTCGCCGGCGCCTACTGTGCCTCCAAGGCCGCCGTACATGCCTTGAGCGACGCATTGCGCATGGAACTGGCGCCGTTTGGCGTGCGGGTGATGGAAGTGCAGCCGGGGGCAATCGATACAAGCTTTGCGAAAAACGCCGGGGCCCAGGCGGAGTTGTTGATTAACGAAAAATCGCCGTGGTGGCCGTTGCGTGAAGGTATTCGTGCACGGTCCCAGGCTTCACAGAACAACCCGACTTCGGCCGAGCAATTTGCCGCGCAAGTGCTGAGGGCGGTGCAACAACCCAAGCCACCACGGCTGCTGCGTGCAGGCAATGGCAGCACCGCGTTGCCGTTGATGTCAGCGCTGTTGCCTAAAGCGTTACTGGAGAAAGTCTTGAAGAAGCGCTTCGGGCTCTCGGGTTCACTCTAGCCCTTCATAAAATCAATAAACGCCCGCACCTTCAGCGGCAAATGCCGCGTATCCGGGTACATGGCGTAAATCCCCTGTAGGGCGAAGCGATGGTCCGCCAGCAGGCGCACCAACCTGCCCGCCTCAAGATCCTCCTGCACCAGCCATTGCGGCAGCACTGCTACGCCATGGCCGCGCAGGGCAAACGCCTGAAGCACAGACGCGCTGTCGGCCGTCAGTGCAGTGGGGCCGGGGCGATATTGATGCTCGGCACCGGCCGGGTCGCTCAGGCTTAGCTCGGTCAGGCGGCCATGGCCCAGCTTGGGCACTTGTTCCAGCTCATCGAGCGTGCGAATCCCGGCAAACGCAGGCGCTGCCACCGCAAACACCTCGAACGTCGATAACTGCACCGCACGATGGTTGGAGTCGAGCAAGCGCCCCAGCCGAATCGCCACGTCAAAACGCTCCGAAATCAAATCGGCATGGGTGGAGGATGTGGATAAGTGAACATTCAGGTCCGGATGCAGGCGCCGGAAGGCTTCCACCCTCGGTGCAACCACGGCCAGCGCATATTCGACGGTGGTGGTGATACGCAGCGTGCCCTTGAGTTGGGCGTGTTCGCTGCGGGCCTCTTCCACCGCCAGCCGCGCTTCTTCGAGCATGCGGGTACAGCGTGAATAAAAGCGTTCGCCGGCGTCGGTGAGCGCCAGTTGACGGGTGCTGCGGGTCAACAGGGTAACGCCCAGCTCGGCCTCCAGGCGCTTGAGGTTGAAACTGACCACCGCACGGGTCTGGCCCAGCAGCTCGGCAGCGGCCGTCAACGAGCCGGCCTCGACTACGGCCTTGAATGTATCGAATCGGTCCAGGCTGACCATGGTCACCAGCCCCTTTGTCAAAATGAATTTGACAAACTAGCAGGCAAACCGAGGTATCCCAAGCCCTGCAGCACGCCTACCCTGCTCGCCTCACTCGCAGGATCATGTTCATGACCTACCGCTCGAAAATCACCTGGATCTTTTTGCTGGGCTTCGCCCTCGACCTGGTGAACATGTTTGTCGCCACCGTCGCCTACCCGGATATCGCCCGCGAGCTGCAGGCTTCGGTCACGCAATTGGCGTGGGTCAGCAATGCCTACCTGCTCGGGCTGACCGTGATCATTCCCTTCAGTGTATGGCTGGCGGCAATGCTCGGAGAAAGACGTTTGATTGCCGCCAGCCTGCTGCTGTTCGCGGGCGCTTCAGTAATGGTTGGTCAGGCCCGCTCGATTGAGGCGCTGATCGGTTGGCGCTTGCTGCAAGGTTTGGGCGGTGGCCTGCTGATCCCGGTGGGGCAGGCCTTGGCTTATCGACACTTTCCCGCCGCAGAACGCAGCCAACTCACCGCCCGGGTGATGTCGGTGGCACTGCTGGTGCCGGCGCTGTCACCGGCGTTGGGCGGGTTGCTGGTCGATAGCGTGTCCTGGCGCTGGATCTTCTACGCCAACTTGCCGTTGGCGTTGTTCACCCTGCTGCTGGCGTGGCTGTGGATAAAACCGGACGCGCCGGCAACTGCGCGCCCCACCCTGGAGATGGGCAACCTGTTCAAACAGATCAGCAACCCGATGCTGCGCATCGCGATGCTCGTCTACGTGTGCATCCCCGGTGTGTTTATCGGCACCAGCCTGATCGCCATCCTCTACCTGCGCGGCCAGGGCTATGACGCCACGCGCACCGGCGCACTGATGCTGCCGTGGGCATTGGCATCGGCGCTGGCCATCTTCCTCAGCAAGCAGCTGTTCAACCGCTGCGGCCCCAAGCCCTTGCTGCTGGCGGGCATGGGGCTGCAATGCGGCGGCATCCTGTTGCTCAACGAGCCGTCCCTGATCATTCTCGCCTACGGCCTGATGGGCCTGGGCGGCAGCCTGTGCAGCAGCACTGCACAGACCCTGGCCTTTCTCGATATCCCCGCCCAGCGCATGGGCCACGCCAGTGCGCTGTGGAATATCAATCGGCAACTGAGCTTTTGCCTCGGTGCAGCGGTACTCAGCGCCGTGCTATCGGCCTCGGATTCCTTCACCATGACCTTCTTGATCGCGGCAGCCCTGACACTGCTGCCGCTCTTGGCAGTGCTGAGCCTGGATACCTCCAGGGTTCGCGCACTGCTTCACCCAGCCAGCGAGCCTCAATGATGATTGATTACAGCGACTTTTTTGAAGAAGTGATCCAGACCCACATCGAGATCGAGCAATGGTTTGCCGGCACAGCCCCCGAAGGCACCCTGCAGAATCTGCTGGCGCGCTTCTCCCCCGAGTTCAGCATGATCGCCCCTGCCACCGGCGCGCGGGTCAATGCAGCCGGGGTCAACGCCCTGTTCACCCGCCTGGGCGGCATGCGTCCGGGGTTGAAAATCACCTTGAGCGAACTGACCGGCATTGACCGACATGCACGGGGCGCCACGGTGACTTACCGTGAACATCAAGTTGATGACAGCGGCACCCAGACGGACCGCCGCGCCACCGTAGTATTCGAGAAACAGGCAAGCGGCGCGTTGCTGTGGCGGCATCTGCACGAGACCTACATCCAAGGCCATTGACCCCTGTAGGAGCCGGCGAACCGATAGGCGATGTGCCTGATGCCCTTTGTTTAGTTCTGTGCCTGGTTAACGATCACGGTGCAGGTAATCCCCGCTGCCAACAACACGCCCTCCGGTACTTCATCGATATGAATGCGCACCGGCACCCGCTGCGCCAGGCGTACCCAGTTGAAGGTCGGGTTGACGTCGGCGATCAGTTCGCGGCTCTCGGGGTTGTCGCGGTCGTAGATGCCGCGGGAGATGCTTTCTACGTGGCCCTTGAGGGTCTCGCCGCTCATCAGTTGCATATCGGCTTTGTCGCCGACTTTGACGTGGGGCAGCTTGGTTTCTTCGAAGAAGCCATACACCCAGAACGAGTTCATATCGACCACGGCCATCTTGGCTTCGCCTATACGCGCGTAGTCGCCGCGATGCACGTTGAGGTTGGTGACATAACCATCCACTGCCGCCAGCACTTGCGTGCGTTTCAAATTCAGCTCGGCGGCTTCCAGTTGCGCCAGCGCGTGTTGGTAATCAGCCAGCGCAGAATCGGCGATGTTGCTCGCGTCGTCGCGGTTTTCCTTGGAGATCACCAAAGCATCAAGGTCGGCGCGGCGGTGGGCGTTGACCTTGCGCATTTCCCAGGTGGCTTTGCGTGAGGCGACCAGGGACTGCGCCTGTTTGACCGCGATTCGGTAGTGCTCGGGGTCGATCTGCATCAGCAGGTCGCCCTTTTTCACCAACTGGTTATCGCGCACCGGCACGTCGACCACTTCGCCGGTGACGTCGGCGGCGACGTTGATGATATCGGCACGCACCCGGCCATCGCGGGTCCATGGCGTCTGCATGTAATGCACCCACAAGGTGCGGCCAATCCAGATCGCCAGGGCCAACACCAGCAGGGTTGCGAGCAGGCTGAAAAACTTTTTCATCGGGGCATTCTCAACGGTAGACGGTCAGCGCCATGGCGCCGAAAAGACAGGTGAACAGGCTCAGGCGCAGCAACGCCGGGTGCCAGAAAAAACGGTACAGGTCAAAGCCGGCCAGGAAGCGATCCAGGGCCCAGGCCAGTCCCGCCGCGATGAAAAACATCAGGGTCATGGTCGGCATGTAGATGCCGTGGAAGGCGATTTCACGAGGCATGAACGGTTCCTTCAAGCTTGAGGGCGGCCAGGGGCGATTGCGGATCCAGCAGGGATGTGCGGATAAAGTGCAGGTAGCTTTTGACCCGGCGCAGGGCCGAGGTGTCGAAGTGCGGGGCGAAGGGTTCGTCGGTGGCTTGCACGCGGCTGATGGCGTGATCGACCGCGATCAGGGCGCGTTCCAGATTGCTCTGGCTCGGTTGCAGGAACAGCCGCACCAGCGAACGCCCCATCACCCGGATCGCCTGGCGCCACGGTTGGAACTCGGCATACGCCGGATGCACCGGCAGGATCGCCTGCTCCTTGCGTAGCTCAATGATCGCGTGACCGACTTCCAGCACCACGAACATCCAGCGCAGCAGGTTGCGTTGCACCTGTGGTTGGCCGGCGGCCAGGCCATAAGCCTGGTGCAGCAGGTCACGGGTGCGGCTCTCGAACCCCGAGGCCAGGCCCTTGAGCTTGCCGCTGATGGCAAACACCACTTGCTCACGCAGGTCGTGCTCCAGGCGGCGCCAGAGCCAAGGGCTGTTGGGCGGCAGGATAATCGCCCCCGCCGCTGCACACACCAGCATGCCGATGATCATGGCGATGTAGTCGTTGATAAAGGTGTAGGGGTTGTAGATCGTCAGGTTATCCGGCACGGAGCCGGTGCTGAAGAAAATCAGCAGGCCCAGGCCGACCCCGGCGTATTGCGGGCGTGAGGAGAGGAACGCGCCGAGCACGATCACCGGGGCGAGCATCACGCAGAGCAAAGGGAACCCGTCGATCCAGGGAAACACGAAGAACATCTCGACGAACCCCACCAGGGCGCCGATCAGGGTGCCGCAAGCCATTTGAAAAGCCATGCGCTTGGGGTTCGGCGTGGCAGCCGACAGGCCCACGGTGGCCGCTGCGATCAGGGTCATGGTGGCGCCACTGGGCCAGGCGGTGGCCACCCAGTAACTGCCCAGCACCACCAGAATGAATGAGGCACGAATCCCCGACGCGGCGCAGGCCAGCCAGTTGGTTTTCGGCGTGTAGGCCTCATCCCAGTCCTCACGCGCGTGGCTGTGTTCGGCCAGGGAGGCGTGGGTCTGCGCGTAGTTGTGCAGGTCGTCGACAAAGCGGTACAGCAGCTCATAAGCGGTGTGGAAATCCAACTGCTCGGCATCGCTCGGACCGCTCTCCTGGAACTGCGCCCGCAGGCTGCGGACCTTGGCGGGCAGGCTCTCTTTATAGGCCGTCAGTTGGCTCACCAGGCGCGTGGCATCGGGGCTGGTCAAGGCACGCCCACTGAAGCCATCGAGCAACTCGGCCAAGTCCTGCAGGCCGGGTTTGATCGCGGCCACCACATGGTCGGCAGCATCGCTGCGCAGGCGTTCAAGCAACTGGTGCAGGGCGTTGAAGCGCGTAGTGATGCCCATGAATTCGCTGTTCAAGCGGCTGAGCCGGCCATTGCGCCGACGCATATGCGGGTCTTCGAACACGGTGACACTGCGCAGCCCTTCAAGGCCCACGGCTTCGGCGATAAAGCGCACGTTACTGCTTTCAAAACCTTCGCGTTGGCTGCGGCCACGCAGGCCGTCGGTGACGAACAGGGCGAAGGTGCCAAAGCGCTGGTACAAGGCGTTGCGCATGGCCGCGCTGCTGGTCTGCGGGAGGATCGCGGCGCTGACCAGGGTCGCGCAGAGAATCCCCAGGGAGATTTCCAGCACCCGCCATACCGCCGCCATAAACGCGCCGTCCGGGTGGGCCAGCGCCGGCAGGCCCACCATCGCCGCCGTGTAGCCGGCCAGTACAAAACCATAGGCGCGGAAGTTGCGGTTGCGCGTGGCGCCGGCCGTGCACACGCCCACCCAGATCGCCAGCGCGCCCAAAAACAACTCGGTGTTTTGCGCAAACAGGGCGATCAACAACACCATCACCGCCGACCCCGCCAGGGTGCCGAGGAAGCGGTAGAAGCTCTTGGCAAACACCTGGCCGCTTTGCGGTTGCATCACGATAAATACGGTGATCATGGCGGTGCGCGGTTGCGGCAGTTCCAGGCGCATGGCCAGCCACAGGGTGAGGAACGCGGCGATCAGCACTTTGAAGATGTAGACCCAGGTCACGCCATCACTGCGCGCCCAGTCGAAAAAGCCACGGCGCCATTCCAGGGAATGCAGCCAACGCAGCGGTGCAGGCAAGGGAGTCATGGGAAACCTGATCAGTGATCGAACACGGCCAACGCCGCCGGGGTCTTGTTCGCGACGGTGGTGCCTGCCGCCGGCGCATCGTTGCCCGCACCCAGGCCGCCGCCCAGGGCGGTGACCAGTTCGGCATGGGCACTCAGGCGCGCGGCCTGGACCTGTTGCTCGACCTGTTGCTGGCGAAACAGCAAGGTCTGGGCATTGAGCACATTGAGGTAATCGGTCAGGCCACGCTGGTAGGCGATCATCGCGATGTCATAGGTTTTCTGCGCCGAGGCCACCGATTCGGCGGCGAAGGTCTGCTGCTTGGCCATGGATTCACGGCGGATCAGTTGGTCGCTGATGCCCTTGAGCGCATTGACCAGCGTCTGGTTGTAGCGGGCCACGGCAATGTCGTAGCCGGCGCTGGCTTCGCCCAATTGCGCGCGCAGGCGGCCACCGTCGAAGATCGGCAGGGTGATCGCCGGGCCGACGCTGTAGTTGAGCTTCTTGCCGGTGAGAAAGCCCAGCATGCCGCCGCCGGTAGCGACGTAGCCGAGGCTGCCCACCAGGTCTACATTGGGGTAGAAACCGGCGTGGGCCACGTCGATGCCCCGGGCCTGGGCCGCCACTTGCCAGCGGCTGGCGACAACATCCGGACGCTGGCCGAGCAATTGCGCAGGCAGTGCCGAGGGCAATTTCAGCGGCGCGCCGAGGACCAGGGTCGGCCGCTGCAATTTCGCGCCCTCCCCCGGGCCCTTGCCGGCCAAGGCCGCCAGTTGGTTGCGGGTCAGGGCGATTTCTTCGTCGAGGGCGTCCAGTTGCCGATGGGTTTCGGGCAATGGGGTCTGGGCCTGGCTGACTTCAAAGTGGGTGCCGATACCACCATCCAGGCGCTTTTGCGCCAGGTCGAGGATCTGCTGTTGCTGGGCCAGGGTGGCGGCGACGATATCGCGCTGGGCGTAATGCAGCGACAGTTGGATGTAGGCGCGTACCACGTTGTTCTGCAGCTCCAACTGGGCCTGGCGCGCCTGGGCGACGCTCATATGGGCCAGGTCCACCGCGCGCTCAGTGGCGTTGCGCTCGCGCCCCCACAGGTCGAGGGCGTAGCTCAGGCCCAGGGCGGCGTTGTTGTCCCAGGTGGTGGCGTTGTCCAGTTTGCCGGGGCCGTAGAATTGATCGCTGGGCCAGTTGTGGCGCTTGAGCGTGGCATCGCCGTTGATCTGCACGGCCTCGGCGGACTCGGCAAGCCCGGCCATGGCCCGCGCTTCGCGCACCCGGGCGGCGGCTTCGGCCATGCTGGGGCTGCCTTGAACGGCGAGGTCGATCCAATGGTTGAGTTGCGGATCACCGTAGGCTTGCCACCACTGGGTGGTCGGCCAGTTCGCATCCCTGGCGGCGCTCTGGATTGCGTCGTCGGTGGCCAAGGTATTGGCGGCGAGACTCTTGCCTTGGGGGGCAATTGCTCCGGTTCCGATGCAGCCGCTGATTGCTAACGATAAAGCCCAAACACTGAGAGTCTTCAGCTCTCTGCTGATGCGACGCGGCACTGCTGCGAATTCCTGAGGTGGTGTTGCGGGGACGGTGCGGCAATTCTAGGGGGCGCGAGGAATGGCGATAAGGTGGGATTCCTGTGAATCTTTGTTACCGTTCAGGCGATAATCCATTGGTCGGGGTCACTGGCCACCGTAACTTCGTGTCACAATTTGCCATCTCCCTTGAGAGCACCCCATGGACACTTTGCAAAATATGCGCGCCTTCAGTTGTGTCGCCGAAGCCGGCAGCTTCACCGCCGCCGCGGTGCAACTGGACACCACCACAGCCAACGTCTCGCGCGCGGTCTCCAACCTGGAGGCCCATCTGCAAACCCGCTTGCTCAACCGCACGACCCGCCGCATCGCCCTGACCGAGGCTGGCAAGCGCTATTTATTGCGTTGCGAGCAAATCCTGGCCTATGTCGAGGAAGCCGAGGCCGAGGCCAGCGACGCCCATGCGCGCCCCGCCGGGCAGCTCAAAGTGCATACCATGACCGGCATCGGCCAGCATTTCGTGATCGATGCGATTGCCCGCTACCGCCGCACCCATCCCGATGTGACCTTCGACCTGACCCTGGCCAACCGCGTGCCGGACCTGCTGGACGAGGGCTACGACGTGTCCATCGTGCTCGCCAGCGAGTTGCCGGATTCGGGGTTTGTCTCCCAGCGCCTGGGGATCACCTACAGCATCGTCTGTGCCTCGCCGGCTTACGTCAAAGCCAACGGCTGCGCGCAGCGGCCCAGTGATCTGCTCAACCATGCGTGCCTGCGCCTGGTCAGCCCGGTGATCCAATTGGACAAATGGGTGTTCAACGGCCCCGATGGCCAGGAAAGCGTGAGCATCAACAGCTCGCCATTTTTGGTGAACTCCGCCGACGCGATGAAGACCGCGATCATCAGCGGCATGGGTGTTGGCCTGCTGCCGGTCTACGCGGCCATCGAAGGCCTACGCAATGGCACCCTGGTGCGGATGATGCCGACTTACCGCTCCCAGGAACTGAATCTGTACGCCATCTACCCATCGCGCCAGTACCTGGATGCGAAGATCAAGACCTGGGTGGAATACCTGCGTGGCTCACTGCCGGAGATCCTCGCGGCGCACCAGGCGGAACTCGCGGCGTATGAGTTAAGCGGCAGTTTGGGGGCGGTGCGCCTTACAACCTGATTTGGAACACGGCCCCCCAATATTGAAAGTCCCCTGTGGGAGCGGGCAAGCCCACTCCCACATTGGTGATGCGGTGTCCTGACAAGTGGGTGCAGGAATGTTAGCTTGCTTGGCATTCTTCCCTGTCGATGAGCCCCACTTGCGATGAAAAAGACTGTCCTCGCCTTCAGCCGTGTCACCCCCCAGATGATCGAACGCCTGCAACAGGACTTCGAGGTCATCGTCCCCAATCCCAAGCAAGGCGATATCAACGCGCAGTTCAATGAAGCCCTGCCCCACGCCCACGGTTTGATCGGGGTGGGCCGCAAGCTGGGCCGGGCGCAGCTCGAAGGTGCTGGCAAGCTTGAGGTGGTGTCCAGCGTCTCGGTGGGTTATGACAACTACGACGTGGACTACTTCAACGAACGCGGGATCATGCTCACCAATACCCCCGATGTGTTGACCGAAAGCACCGCCGACCTGGCCTTCGCCCTGTTGATGAGCAGCGCCCGCCGGGTGGCCGAACTGGACGCCTGGACCAAGGCCGGGCAGTGGAAAGCCAGCGTCGGTGCGCCGTTGTTCGGCTGTGATGTGCACGGCAAGACCCTGGGCATCGTCGGCATGGGCAATATCGGCGCAGCCATCGCCCGCCGTGGGCGCCTGGGCTTCAATATGCCGATCCTCTACAGCGGCAACAGCCGCAAGACTGCGCTGGAACAGGAACTGGGGGCGCAGTATCGCAGCCTGGACCAGTTGCTGGCCGAGGCGGATTTCGTGTGCCTGGTGGTGCCCTTGAGTGAAAAGACCAAGCATCTGATCAGCCATCGCGAGTTGGGCCTGATGAAATCCAGCGCGATCCTGGTGAATATCTCCCGTGGCCCGGTGGTGGACGAGCCGGCGCTGATCGAGGCCCTGCAAACCCAGCGCATTCGTGGCGCCGGGCTGGATGTGTATGAGCGCGAGCCCCTGGCTGAGTCGCCGCTGTTCCAACTGAGCAATGCCGTGACCTTGCCGCATATCGGTTCGGCCACCCATGAAACCCGCGACGCCATGGCCAACCGCGCCCTGGACAACCTGCGCAGCGCCCTGTTGGGCCAACGCCCGCAGGATCTGGTGAACCCGCAAGTCTGGAAGGGCTAAGACACAACCCACTGTAGGAGCGAGCTTGCTCGCGAAAAACATTAACGATAACGCGTCTATCCTGAACAAACGCAGCGTACTCGGGTTTTTCGCGAGCAAGCTCGCTCCTACAGTTTTTTGGGCCGGCGTCGATAACCTGCCATAGAAGATTGTTATCGCCGATCCACAGAAGGTTTTTATGTCCACCACCAAAGCCCGCGCAGATTCACTCTCGCTTCTGCTCTTTACCTTGCGCAGCGGCAAGCTGATGGCCATCAACCTGCTGAAAGTCAGCGAAATCATTCCCTGCCCGCCGCTGACCAAGCTGCCGGAGTCCCACCCCCACGTCAAAGGCATCGCCACCCTGCGTGGTGCGGCCCTGTCGGTGATCGACCTCAGCCGTGCCCTGGGCGAGATGCCCCTGCAAGACCCCGACGGCGGCTGCCTGATTGTTACCGATGTCAGCCGCTCCAAGCAGGGCCTGCATGTGCAGGCAGTGAGCCGGATCGTGCATTGCCTGACCACGGACATCCGCCCGCCGCCCTTTGGCTCCGGCGGCACGCGCTCGTTTATCACCGGCGTGACCCAGGTGGACGGCGTGCTGGTGCAAGTGCTGGACATCGAAAAAGTCATCCACGCCATTGCCCCCGCGCAAATCGAAGTCGCGCCCACCGACCTGACCATGGAAGAAGCCGAAGTGCTCGGCCATGCGCGCATCCTGGTGGTGGACGACAGCCAGGTGGCCCTGCAGCAGTCGGTGCACACCCTGCGCAACCTTGGCCTGACCTGCCACACCGCACGCAGTGCCAAGGAAGCCATTGATGTGCTGCTGGAGCTGCAAGGCACCGCCGGGCAGATCAATGTGGTGGTGTCTGACATCGAAATGTCGGAAATGGACGGTTACGCCCTCACCCGCACCCTGCGTGAAACCCCAGACTTCCAGGACCTCTACGTGCTGTTGCACACCTCCCTGGACAGCGCGATGAACAGCGAAAAAGCGCGCCTGGCCGGGGCCGACTCGGTGCTGACCAAGTTTTCGTCGCCCGAGCTGACCAAATGCCTGGTGGTCGCGGCCCAGACCGTGGCGAAAAAAGGCCTGTAAATAGTGACAGCGTATTACCAACTGCTGCGCCGCGACCTCACCGGCAGCCTGCCCGCGCCGCAGTGGCCAGCCGACACCCGTCTGGATCATTACCGCAATGAGCTGGCCCCGGCGATCCATGCAGTATTGCGCATGACCCAGGCACAGGGCGGCGGCCACGTAGCCAACCTGGACACCTGGCGGCAGCAATTCATCACCGATGCAGAGTTCGACCCCACGCTGTGCCTGGTGGCGAGCAATGCCGACGGCATACTCGGCGTGGCCCAATGCTGGACCAGTGCCTTTATCGAACACCTTTGCATCCACCCTTGCGCCCAGGGCCAGGGCCTGGGGCGCGCCTTGTTGCTCCATAGCTTCCAGGTGTTCAAGCAGCGCGGCGAACCCTATGTCGACCTCAAGGTGCTGGAAAGCAATCAGCGCGCACGCCAACTGTATGAGAGCGCCGGCATGGTCTTGGTGCTGCGCGACGTGGTCAGCAAAGACTGAGCGGCACTGGCGCATAACTTGCTTCCAGAGTCTGTGAGCGGCGGATAGAGGTAAAAACCCGTCACCGCGCAAGAGCGCCCTCTGACCTGGCCTGGTAGCAGATCCTCCATGAATACCCATTTTTCCTGCGTTGGTTGCGGCAAATGCTGCACCGACCATCATGTCCCCCTGACCCTCGACGAAGCCCGCCAGTGGGCGGCGGATGGCGGCAATGTCATCGTGTTGGTGGAAGGTTTCCTGGGCAATGGCCTGGGCCTGCCACTGCAGCAACGCGAGCATGCCGAACGGCGTTCGGTGGTAGTGCCCAGCGGTAACACCCAGGCGTTCGTGGCGATCACCTTTGCCGCCTACAACGCCGGGCGCTGCCGGAATCTTGACGAAGACAACCGCTGTGGCATCTATGAGCGCAGGCCGCTGGTCTGTCGCATCTACCCGATGGAGATCAACCCGCATATCCCGCTGAACCCGGCCGCCAAGGATTGCCCGCCGCAATCCTGGGAACAAGGCCCGGCGCTGATCGTCGGCGGTGAACTGATGGACCAGGACCTGGCGGACCTGATCCGCCGCTCGCGCCAGGCCGACCGTGACGATGTGCAGACCAAGGAGGCGGTGTGCGCCCTGTTGGGTATTCGGACCACGGCGCTCAAGGGCGATGGGTTTACCGCCTACCTGCCGGATATGAGCGCCTTCGCCCAGGCCATTGAGTTGGCCGCAGAACAACCGGCCATGGCCCACGAATGGGTGTTTCATGTATCCGGGATAGATATTGCCGAACAGTTGCTGGACGCCGGCGCGCAGATAGCCACTGAAGTACCGGCCAACTATGCGTTTATCTCGCTACGCGCTGCCTGAGGGCCATCAACCTGTCATTGTGGCGAGCGCTTGCGGCAGGTCGAGATTTTTTTGGGGGTGGCTGCAGCACAGCAGTTTTTTTGGACTGTAGATTTCCTGTGGCGAGCGGGCTTGCCCCGCGCTGGGCTGCGTAGCAGACCCACCCCAGGCTCCGCGGTTGTTTCAGATACACCGAGCCAGCAGGTTTTGGGGCGGCTTCGCCACCCAGCGCGGGGCAAGCCCGCTCGCCACAACAAGTGCGCTCGCAGCAGGTCGAGATTTTTTTGGGGAGGGCTGCAGCACCGCAGTTTTTGGACTGTAGATGTCCTGTGGCGAGCGGGCTTGCCCCGCGCTGGGCTGCGTAGCAGACCCAATCCAGGCTCCGCGGTTGTTTCAGATATACCGAGCCAGCAGGTTTTGGGGCGGCTTCGCCACCCAGCGCGGGGCAAGCCCGCTCGCCACAACAAGCGCGCTCGCTCGCCACAGCCGCAGGTTAGCGGCGTTTGCCCCAGAACTCTTCCGCCAAGCGCCGCAGGTCTTCCGCCAGCGCGGCGACGTCGCCGGAGCTGAGCTGGCTCTGCTGGCCGGCGCTGACGGTCGCCTCGCCCGCATTGCGGATGCCGACGATATTGCGATTGATGTCCTCGCTCACCGCGCTCTGCTCTTCCACCGCCGCCGCGATCTGCACACTCATGGCCGTGATCCGGTTGACCCGCTGGCTGATGCCATCCAGGGCCGACGCGGCGCGCTGGGCATGCTCGACACTGACTTCAACATGCTGGCTGCTTTGCTCCATGGCCATCACCGCGTCGCGGGCGCCGCCCTGCAAGGTGCTGATCATGCGCTGGATTTCATTGGTGGATTGCTGGGTACGTTGCGCCAGGCCGCGCACTTCGTCGGCCACCACTGCAAAGCCACGGCCCTGCTCGCCAGCCCGCGCCGCCTCGATGGCCGCGTTGAGGGCCAACAGGTTGGTCTGTTCGGCAATCGCCCGGATCACTTCCAGCACGCTGGAGATATCCCCGCTGTGGCTTTCCAGTTGATGGATCACGCTGGTGGCCCTGGCCAGTTCCTGGGACAGGCGCAGTACCGCATCGCGGCTTTCGTCCACGCGCTGATGGCCTTCACGGGTCTCGCTGCCGGCCTGGTCTGCCGCTTTCGAGGCTTGTTGGGCGTGGTTGGCGACTTGCGCCACGCTGGCCGCCATCTGTTGGATGGCGGTCGCCACTTGGTCGGTCTGGCTCTGCTGGCCCAGGCTGCTGGCGTGGCTGCTGTCCAGTTGCTGGGCCAGGGCGGCGGCGTGCCCGGATAAACGCTGCGACGCATCGCCAATCCGCCCAACCACTGCGCCCACCTGGGCTTCGAGCATTTGCATGGCAAATTCGATTTGCCCCAGCTCGTCCGCGCGTCCGGTGTAGATCGCCTGGCTGACGGGGTTGTCGGCAATCTGCCGCGCCCGCTCGCTCAATTGCCTCAGGGGCCGCAACAACAGATTGATGCCCAAGACGCCTGCCGCGCCCACCGCAGCCAGGCCCAGCACCTGCAGCGCCCATGAATAACTGGCCAGCCCGGTCCCCACGCCCCAGGTCAGCGCGCACGTCGCGCCAGTGACCAGCGACAACTTCATAGGCATTTCCAGCACTGGCCGCAAGCGCCGGGAACCTGCGCGCAAACGCGCATAGGCGCGCTCCGCAGCCATCACCCGCCGCGCATCGGGCTTGGTGCGCACCGACTGGTATTCCACCGCCACACCGTCGCGTGTCACCGGCGAGGCATAGGCGCTGACCCAATAGTGATCACCGTTCTTACAGCGATTTTTCACCATGCCCATCCACGAGCGGCCACTTTTGAGGGTCTGCCACATGTGGGCAAAAGCCGCCGACGGCATGTCCGGGTGGCGTAGCAGATTATGTGGCGCGCCCAGCAGTTCCTCACGGCTGTAGCCACTGACGTCGATAAAGTCCTGGTTGGCGTAAGTAATCGAACTGCCTAGGTCAGTGGTCGAGAGGATGTTGGCGTCTTGGGCAATGTCCACACTTCGACCCGTGACCGGGAGATTGATCTTCATGGAAAGCGCGCTCGGGATTATTGGAGGAGTCGGCAGGGGCACCGACTCTAAGCGCACCGGTTGAGCAAATACTGATCCAGCTCATGTTCCACGCATTTAGTTGCCCGGTGCCCCGGCCATGGATCCGGGAGGGTCCTCGACCATGGCCACGCACTCGACCGCCACCCGCGCGCCTTGCGGCAGCCGGCGCACGGTCAGCACACTGCGGGCGGGCAGCCGACCTCGGGCGAAATACCCCAGGTACACGTCGTTGACCAGGTTCAGGTCCTCCAGCTCGACCAGCATCAAGGTGCACTTGACCACCCGGTCCAGCGAGGACTGATGACGCGCCAATAGTTCGCGCAGCGTGTTCATCACCTGTCTCATCTGCGCGCCCGTGCCGCCCTTCACGAGGTTGAGCCTGGCATCCACCCCCGCAATGCTGGAGGTGTACAGCATGTTACCGACCCGCACGGCCTCGGAAAACGGCAGGTCCAGGTCCCCGGGGTAAAACTGCGGCCCGTCCTGGTCCTGGGCGTTGGCGGCTTCGGGTTCCTCCTGTGGATAACCCTGGAGAATGCGCTGGTACTCGCCACTCTGCTTGAGCTGCTCCAGTGCGCGGTTCAGCTCGTTGCGCAACTCGGGGTCGGACTTGCGCACGCCGATGGCCACGGCGGTGCCCATCTGCTGGCCGGTCACCGGTGGGCCGACGAAATCAAAAGCCTGGCCCCGCTCAGTGTCGAGCAACTCCTGGCGGATTTCGGCCTTGCCTTGCAACGTGGCGTCGATATCACCGGCTACCAGGCTGCGGATCAACTGGTCGTTGAGCCAGAAGCTCTTGATGATCACCCCGGCGGGCGCCCATTGCGCCAGGGCGAAGGCTTCACGATTGCTGCCGGTCAGCACCCCGATGCGCTTGCCCTTGAGGGCGCGCACCGTGGGCAGCAGCCCGGAGTACTTGCGGGCCACCAGGTGGGTGGTGAGGGGATAGAGGTCGTCGGTGAAGTCGATCAACTGTCGGCGCTGGGGAGTGGATGCCATGCCCATGATTGCATCGAAACGCCGGCTTTCCAGGGCATCGATGCTGCGGGTAAATACCTGGTCGACCCAGGCGCAGCGCACGTCGAGCTGGGCGCACAGGGCATCGCCCAGTTCGATGTTCAAGCCCACCAACTGCCCTTGGGCATTGCGGCTTTCATAGGGCGGGAACTGCGGGGAGATTGCGAAGCGGATCTCGCTGCGCGGCGCAGTATCAGCCACCGCCCCCACAAAAAAGCCGCTCGACAGCAGCGACCCTACAGACAATACGAAGATCTTTGCCAAAGCCATGCAGACATCCCTTTCTTGAAAGATCAACGCCTTCAACCGGTACTGCTGCCAACCAGGCGCGGCAAAGGGGTATCAGGCAAGCTTTCAAGAAAAGGTCGTGGACCGACAAGACGAAAAGTCAGCAATGGCTGTAGGCACAACCGCCGTCAGCGTTTACCCATCGAGCGGCGGGTGCCTGGCGGCGCCATACCCGGGGTTTTGGTGTGGCCGTTCTTCGCGCCGTTTTTGTACCACGGCTGATTGCTGTCTTTCGCCCCGGCCAGCTCACCCGGTTTGAAAGGGAATTTGAAGGCCGGGATCACCGGTTTGGCTTCACTGTCGAGGCTGTCTGGATCAGCCAGTTCGGCGCTTTCAACAGGCGGTTGTGTGGGGCAGTTCATGGAAGCTCCGGAGCGTGCAAAAAATGACGCGGGCCCGACTTGCGGGCCACACTGGCGCGCAGTATACCTGCGCGCCCTGGTTCTTTAACCACTGCCCGTACGAATGGTCGACCTTTGCTGACAGCGCTGTCAGTTAACGGTCACTCTGCTGACCGGGTTTGCCGGCTATAAAGAGCCTTCACTCTTCCCTTTCTCTGTCCGGACGCCGCGAGCCCATGCACATTCAACGCAAAACCACCTTGATTGTGCTCGCCGTCGTGGCCCTGGCGGTCGTGGCCTGGGTCGCGACCCGGCCGGCCAAGACCAAGCTGTCCGCCGCCACCGCGATCCCGGTGCGGGTGGTCAGTGTCGCTCAGCAGGACGTTCCGCGGTTTGTCAGCGGCATCGGCTCGGTGCTGTCGCTGCACAGTGTGGTGATTCGCCCGCAAGTCGACGGCATCCTCACCCAATTGCGGGTCAAGGAAGGGCAACTGGTCAAAGCCGGCGACCTGTTGGCGAGCATCGACGACCGGGCGATCCGCGCCAGCCTCGACCAGGCCAAGGCCCAGTTGGGCGAAAGCCAGGCGCAGTTGCAGGTGGCGCAGGTCAATCTCAAGCGCTACAAGGAGTTGAGCATCGACGATGGTGTGTCGAAGCAGACTTACGACCAGCAGCAAGCCCTGGTCAACCAGCTCAAGGCCACGGCCCAGGGCAACCAGGCGGCGATTGATGCGGCCCAGGTCCAGCTTTCCTACACACAGATTCGCTCCCCCGTCAGCGGTCGGGTAGGGATTCGCAATGTGGATGAAGGCAACTTCCTGCGTACCAGCGACACCCAAGGCCTGTTCTCGGTGACGCAGATCGACCCGATCGCGGTGGAGTTTTCCCTGCCACAGCATATGCTGCCAACCCTGCAAGGCCTGATCGCCGCGCCACACCCGGCCAGTGTCGATGCGTTCCTGGGTGCCGACACCGATAGCCCGGCGGCGATCCTGCTCGGCGAGGGCCGCCTGAGCCTGATCGATAACCAGATCAGCGCCAGCACCGGCACCATCCGCGCCAAGGCCGAGTTCAGCAATGCCGCGCAAACACTGTGGCCGGGGCAATTGGTCACGGTGAAGATTCAGACCGCCCTCGACCAGGCCGCCCTGGTGGTGCCGCCGACGGTGGTCCAGCGCGGCATGGACTCGCACTTCGTGTACCGCCTCAATGGCAACAAGGTGGACGTGGTGCCCGTGCAGGTGACCTACCAGAACAGCGACCTGACGATTGTCACCGGCGTGCAGCCCGGTGATGTGCTGGTCAGTGACGGCCAGTCACGCCTCAAGGCCGGCGCCCAGGTGGAGGTGCTCAAGGAGCCGCCGCAAGTGATCCAGACCGCCCAAGCGCAGGCCCAGCCATGAAGGGCCGTGGCTCGGTTTCGGCCTGGTGCGTCGACCATCCAGTCGCCACCCTGCTGCTGACCTTTGCCCTGGTGCTGCTGGGGTTGATCGCCTTCCCGCGCCTGCCGGTCGCGCCGCTGCCGGAGGCGGAGTTCCCGACGATCCAGGTCACCGCCCAACTGCCCGGCGCCAGCCCCGATACCATGGCGTCTTCGGTGGCAACGCCGTTGGAAGTGCAATTCAGCGCCATCCCCGGCATGACCCAAATGACGTCCAGCAGTGCCCTGGGTTCCAGCCTCTTGACCCTGCAATTCACCCTCGATAAGAGCATCGATACCGCCGCCCAGGAAGTGCAGGCGGCGATCAACACGGCGGCCGGCAAGTTGCCCAGCGATATGCCCAACCTGCCAACCTGGCGCAAGGTCAACCCGGCGGACAGCCCGGTGCTGATCCTCAGCATCAGCTCCAACAACATGCCCGGCACCGAACTGAGCGACTACGTGGAAACCCTGCTGGCCCGGCAGATCAGCCAGATCGACGGGGTCGGCCAGATCAGCATCACCGGCCAGCAGCGCCCGGCGATCCGCGTGCAGGCCTCGCCGGACAAACTCGCCGCCATTGGCCTGACCCTGGCCGACATCCGCCTGGTGCTCCAGCAATCGAGCCTGAACCTGGCCAAGGGCGCGCTGTATGGGCGCGACAGCGTGTCGACGCTGTCGACCAACGATCAACTGTTCCACCCCGAGGAATACGGCGACCTGATCGTTTCCTACAAGGACGGCGCGCCGGTGCAATTGCGCGATGTGGCGCGGGTGATCAATGGTTCGGAGAACGCGTACGTGCAGGCCTGGTCCGGTGATACGCCGGGGGTCAACCTGGTGATTTTCCGCCAGCCGGGGGCCAATATCGTCGACACCGTAGACCGCATCCAGGCCCAGTTGCCGCGCTTGCAGGCGATGCTGCCGGCGTCGGTAGAGGTCAGTTCGCTGTCGGATCGCACCAAGACCATTCGCGCCTCGCTGCATGAAGTGGAAATCACCCTGCTGATCGCCGTGTTGCTGGTGGTGGCGGTGATGGCGCTGTTCCTGCGCCAGTGGTCGGCAACCCTGATTGTCTCCAGCGTGCTGGGAGTATCACTGGTGGCCACTTTTGCCTTGATGTACGTGATGGGCTTCAGCCTGAATAACCTGACGCTGGTGGCCATCGTCATCGCCGTGGGTTTTGTGGTGGACGATGCGATTGTGGTGGTGGAGAACATCCACCGTCACCTTGAGGCAGGCCTGGACAAGCGCGAAGCCGCGATCAAGGGCGCCGGCGAGATCGGGTTTACCGTGGTGTCCATCAGCTTCTCGCTGGTGGCGGCGTTTATCCCGTTGCTGTTCATGGGCGGTGTGGTCGGACGTCTGTTCAAGGAATTTGCCCTGACCGCAACCTCGACCATCCTGATTTCGGTGGTGGTGTCCCTGACCCTGGCGCCGATGCTGGCCGGGCAGTTTATGCGCGCCCCCACCCACCATCCCCATGACAAGCCGGGTTTTGGCGAGCGCCTGCTGGCCGGCTATGCGCGCAACCTGCGCCGGGCACTGGCCCATCCGCGCACGATGCTCGGTATCTTCACCGTGACCCTGGGCCTGGCCGTGGCCGGCTACGTGTTTATTCCCAAGGGGTTTTTCCCGGTACAGGACACCGGCTTTATTCTTGGCACCAGCGAGGCGGCGGCCGATGTGTCCTACCCGGATATGGTGGCCAAGCACCAGGCCCTGGCCGAGATCATCAAGGCTGACCCGGCGGTGGAAAACTTCTCCCACTCCGTGGGTGTCACCGGCAGCAACCAGACCATCGCCAACGGCCGCTTCTGGATTGCCTTGAAGGATCGTGGCGAGCGTGACGTGTCGGCCAGCCAGTTTATCGACCGGATCCGCGCCAAACTGGCCCAGGTCCCGGGGGTCGTGCTGTACCTGCGCGCCGGCCAAGACATCAACCTCAGTTCCGGGCCCAGCCGCAGCCAGTACCAGTACGTGCTCAAGAGCAACGACGGCGCGACCCTGAACACCTGGACCCAGCGCCTGACCGAAAAACTGCGCGCCAACCCGGCCTTTCGCGATCTGTCCAACGACCTGCAACTGGGCGGCAGCATCACCCACATCAGCATAGACCGCCAGGCCGCCGCGCGTTTCGGCCTGACCGCCACCGATGTCGACCAGGCGCTGTACGATGCGTTCGGCCAACGCCAGGTCAATGAATTCCAGACCGAGACCAACCAGTACCAGGTGGTGCTTGAACTGGATAGCCAGCAACGGGGCAAGGCCGAGAGCCTGAATTATTTCTATCTGCGCTCGCCGCTCAGTGGCGAGATGGTGCCGCTGTCGGCCCTGGCCAAGGTCGATCCGCCGACCGTCGGGCCGTTGTCCATCAGCCATGACGGCATGTTCCCGGCGGCCAACCTGTCGTTCAACCTGGCGCCGGGCGTGGCCCTGGGCGATGCGGTGATCATGCTCGACCAGGCCAAGAACGAGATCGGCATGCCAAGCACCATCATCGGTAACTTCCAGGGCGCGGCCCAGGCGTTCCAGAGTTCATTGGCCAGCCAGCCATGGCTGATCCTCGCGGCGCTGGTGGCGGTCTATATCATCCTCGGCGTGCTGTATGAGAGCTTCGTGCATCCGCTGACAATCATCTCGACCCTGCCCTCGGCCGGCCTGGGCGCGCTGATCATGCTATGGCTGCTGGGCCAGGACTTTTCCATCATGGCGTTGATCGGCCTGGTGCTGTTGATCGGCATCGTCAAGAAAAACGGCATCCTGATGATCGACTTTGCCCTGGAAGCCCAGCGCGTGCGTGGGCTGGCGCCTAGCGACGCGATTTATGAAGCCTGTGTCACGCGTTTTCGGCCGATCATCATGACCACCCTCGCCGCCCTGCTGGGCGCGGTGCCGCTGATGCTCGGCGCAGGCCCCGGCGCAGAACTGCGCCAGCCCCTGGGGATCGCGGTAGTCGGTGGGTTGCTGGTGAGCCAGGCGCTGACGTTGTTCACCACGCCGGTCATATACTTGTACCTTGAGAAACTTTTCCACAGACCCAAACCGGCCCTCGGGCTGGCGACCACACATTGAGGCGGGGTCATGCGTGTCCTGATTATTGAAGACGAAGAAAAAACCGCCGACTACCTGCATCGTGGGCTGACGGAACAAGGCTACACGGTAGACGTGGCCCGCGACGGCATCGAAGGCCTGCACCTGGCCCTGGAAAGCGACTACGCGGTGATCGTGCTCGATGTGATGCTGCCCGGCCTCGACGGCTTTGGCGTGCTGCGCGCACTGCGGGCACGCAAGCAGACTCCGGTGATCATGCTCACCGCCCGCGAGCGTGTGGAAGACCGTATTCGCGGCCTGCGCGAAGGTGCCGACGATTATCTGGGCAAGCCGTTTTCCTTCCTCGAACTGGTGGCGCGCCTGCAAGCCCTGACCCGGCGCAGCGGTGGGCATGAGCCGGTGCAGGTGACCATCGCCGACCTGTGGATCGACCTGATCAGCCGCAAGGCCAGCCGCGCCGGCTTGCGCCTGGACCTGACGGCCAAGGAGTTCTCGCTGCTCAGCGTCCTGGCCCGGCGTCAGGGAGAAATCCTGTCGAAGACAGCGATTGCGGAAATGGTCTGGGACATCAATTTCGACAGCGACGCCAATGTGGTCGAAGTGGCGATCAAGCGCCTGCGGGCCAAGCTCGACGGGCCATTCGAGCACAAGCTGCTGCACACCATCCGTGGCATGGGCTATGTGCTGGAGAACCGCAGTGTCGAGTAACTCCATTGCCCTGCGCCTGAGCGGCATGTTCACCCTGGTGGCGCTGGTGATTTTCCTGTTGATCGGTGGCGCGCTGTACCAGCAGGTGGACCGTGGCCTGGGCTTGTTGCCGGGGGCCGAACTGGATGCGCGCTACAGCGTGCTGGAGTCGTCGATCACGCGTTTCGGCACGCCGGATCATTGGGTGAAGATGGCCAGCAAACTCAAGCTGCTGGGGGAAGAGGACACACGTATTCGTTTCTGGGTGGTGAGCAGTGACCCGACCTATGAATACGGCAAACCCGACGCACGCATCCGCGAATTCGCCGCCGGCCCCACGGGCAAGCGTGATTTGTACCTGCCGGGCCACGCGTACCCGTTCAAGGTGCTGGTCAGCCAGTTCCCGGCCAAGGACCAGCGCCCGCCGCTGCGCTTTATGATCGCCATCGACACCGCCAACTTCCGCGCCACCCAGCACCATCTGCTGATGGCGTTGATCAGCCTGTCGTTTGTCGGCGTGGTACTGGCTTCGCTGCTGGGCTTCTGGGTCGCGCGCATCGGTCTCAAACCGCTGATCAAACTGTCGGATGAGGCGCAAAAACTGGCACCGCCAAAACTCTCGGGGCGCTTGCAGTTGTCGCCATTGCCACCGGAGCTCAAGCAGTTCGTCAACGCCTTCAACTCGACCCTGGAGCGGGTAGAAACCGCTTACTCGCGCCTGGAATCGTTCAATGCCGACGTGGCCCACGAACTGCGCTCGCCACTGACCAACCTGATCGGCCAGACCCAGGTGGCGCTGACCCGTGGCCGTTCGGCCGAGCACTACTTCGAAGTGCTGCAATCGAACCTGGAAGAGTTGGAACGCCTGCGCTCGATCATCAATGACATGCTGTTCCTGGCCAGTGCCGACCAGGGCAGCAAGGCCACCAAACTGATTGAGTGCTCCCTGGCCGATGAGGTGGCGACGACCCTCGACTACCTGGACTTCATCCTCGAAGACGCCCAGGTGCGGGTTGCAGTGATCGGCGATGCCCAGGTGCAGATCGAAAAGGCCCATTTGCGCCGGGCCCTGATCAACCTGCTGAACAATGCCGTGCAACACACCTCGCCGGGGCAGGTGATCGAGGTGCGGATTGAAGTGCAGGAGCAACAGGTGCTGATCGGCGTGACCAATCCAGGGGAGCCGATTGCCAGTGAACATCTACCCCGGTTGTTCGAGCGTTTCTACCGCGTCGACGCCTCGCGTAGTAACAGCGGGGCCAATCATGGGTTGGGGCTGGCCATCGTCAAGGCGATTGCATTGATGCATGGCGGGGATGTGTTCGTGCGCAGTGAACACGGTGGCAATACCTTTGGTATCACCCTGCCCATCTAATTTTTTTAAACCACTACACAATCAAAATGTGGGAGCGGGCCCATCCCCATAGGTAGATCGCCGTCTCGACTGTTGCGATTTGGGCAACAGTCATTATCTTGTTACACTCTGTACCGTACCGCTCGCCTGCGCCAATATGTCGCATCGACGAGCGAGACGGCAAAGACAGCCGACCCGCCCTGCTATTTCCCTCGACTTATTTCCAGGGCTCTACACTGGGAATCTGTCTTAAAGCCGCTGACTTCAGCGGCTTTTTTTTGCCGTAAAAAAGGCCAGGAACACCCCACAACATTGGCCATTTAGACTTACCCAAAGGAGCTCCCCCGGTGAAAACCGCGCTGACATTCACCCCGTTATTCCTCGCGATTGCAGCAACTATTTCCCCTCTCGCCCATGCCGCAGATGCCCCTCCCGCCGACGGATTCGTCGAAGGCTCCAGCCTTACTATCAACACCCGCAACTACTACATGAACCGCGACCGCCGCGACATCCACACTGATGACAGCAAAGAGTGGGGCCAAGGCTTTCTCGGGATCTTCGAGTCCGGCTACACCCAAGGCACCGTGGGTTTTGGCCTGGACGCCCATGCCATGCTCGGCCTGAAACTGGACGGTGGCGGCGGTACCGACGGCTCCAGCATCCTGCCGTACGGCAGCGGCAACGGCAAAGCGCCGGGCTCGTTTTCTACCGGTGGCGGCACCCTGAAAATGCGCGCCTTCGACACCGAACTCAAAGCCGGTGACCTGTTTCTCAACAACCCGGTGATTGCCGGTGGCATGACCCGCATGCTGCCCGAGACCTTTCGTGGCGTCAGCCTGACCAACCACAGCCTTGATGGCTGGATGTTCGAAGGTGGCCAGGCGAGTTTTGCCAAGCTCTATAACCAGAGCGGCCACGGGCGTATCGGCACCAGCTATGGCGCGCTGCCCAAGGGCCAGGACAGCCAGCACATGAACTGGGCCGGCGTGGCCTGGAGTGGCCTGCCAGGATTGACCAGCAACCTGTACGCCTCCGAACTCAAGGATGTGTGGAACCAGTACTACTACGACCTGGACTACACCTACGCGCTCAATGACCTGGTCAGCCTCAACCCCGGCCTGCACTTCTACCATACCCAAGAAACCGGCAATGCCCTGCTGGGGGATATCGACAACAACACCTACAGCCTGCATTTCACCGTGGGCGTGGGCAATCACGCCATCACGGCCGCGTATCAGCGGGTCAATGGCAACACCCCGTTCGACTACATTGCCCAGGGCGACAGCGTGTACCTGGACAACTCCCAGCAATACTCGGACTTCAACGGGCCCAACGAGCGCTCGTGGAAGCTCAAGTATGCCTATGACTTCGCAGGCCTCGGCGTACCCGGCCTGACGTCGGCGGTGTCGTACATCAGCGGCAAGACCGACTTGACCAAGGTCGACCCCAACAGCCGCGGCTACTCGGCCTGGTACAGCGCCGACGGTAAGAACGCCAAGCACTGGGAGCGGGACATCGACCTCAAGTACGTGGTGCAGGGTGGCAAGGCCAAGGACCTGGCGGTGCGCCTGCAATGGGCGACCAACCGTGGCAGCAATGACTACTCGGCGGTGGACCGTGATGTGGATGAGTACCGGGTGATCGTCGACTACCCGATCAATGTGTTCTGACGGCGAATTATCTTTTTCGGCGATGACTTAATTTCAGGCGCGCGGAATTAAACTGCCATTATCGTCACCGCCGAAGTCAGTCCGATGAGTCAACGCCGCGTCCTTAACCTGCCTGCACGCCCGGAGCTTTTGCTGATTCTGGGCAGTGGCCTCACCGCTGTGCTGATTCTGATCATCGTCGCTGTGCTGCTGATCCGCGAGCATGCCAGCACGCTGCAGACCGCCCAGCGCTCCACCAGCAATATCACCCAGTTGATCAATGCCGATGTGCTGCGCAATGTCGAGCTCTATGACCTGGCACTGCAAGGTCTGATTACAGCGGCAGGCAAGGACTTGTCGGGCCTGCCGAGCGATGTGCGCCACCAACTGCAATTCGACCAGTCCACCGCGGCGCCCTACAAAGGCGAAGTACTGCTGCTGGATGCACAGGGCGCAGTGCTTGCCGACTCGTCGACGCTGACCCCCACCCGGCGCAACTTCGCCAACCGCGACTACTTCCAGGTCCATCTGCAAAACCCCGAGGCCGGCCTGTTTATCAGCCGTCCGTTCAAGATCCGCTGTGACTGCGAGCAAATCTGGCGCATCGCTTTCAGCCGCCGTGTAACCGGGCCCTCTGGCGAGTTTGCCGGGGTGGCCGTGGCGACCATGCGCCTGGCGTATTTCGACCAATTGTTCAGCAGCCTGACCATCGGTAACGGCAACACCATCAACCTGCTGAACAACCAAGGCATTCTGCTGGCCCAGCAACCCCTGCTCGAACGGGACATGATCGACAAGGACCTGAGCTCGCGCCCCAACTTCAAGCGCATGCTGCAAGAGGGCAGCGGCAGCTTCCGGGCCATCTCTGCGATCAGCGGCACCCCACGGCTCTACACCTTTACCAATGTCGGCCAGTTGCCATTGATTGTGGTGGTGGCCTTGGCCAGCGACGACGTATTCGCCGCCTGGCAACGCGCCGCATGGCTGACGGCGGGCGCCACCGGGGTATTGTGTGTGGGCCTGTTGTGGTTGAGCTGGATGTTGCGCCTGGAACTACGGCGACGTTACCGCGCCGAGAAGGTGCTGTCAGAACTGGCAGCCACCGACGGCCTGACCGGCCTGGCCAACCGCCGTATCCTCGACCAGCGCCTGAGCCTGGAATGGGACCGCGCCCGCCGCTCGGCCGAGCCCTTGGCGCTGCTGATGATCGATGTCGACCACTTCAAGGCCTTCAACGACCGCCATGGCCATCAGGGCGGCGACGAAGCTTTGCGCAGCGTGGCACAGGTGATCGGCAGCCAAATCCGCCGCCCGGCCGACCTGGCGGCACGTTACGGAGGCGAAGAGTTTGCGGTGATCCTGCCACATACCGATGCCAGCGGTGCCAGGACGATTGCTGAGCATATCCGCCTGGGGATCCAGCACTTGCCGCCGGTTGCGGGAGATAGTGAGCCTATTACAGTGAGTATCGGCTTGAGCACGTGGGACAAACGCAGCAACGCGTCATTGGAAGAGTTATTGCTCAGTGCTGATCGGGCGCTGTATGAGGCGAAAAACAGCGGGCGTAACCGCGTCGTCGATGCGGCCACACTGCTGCCGACTTGAACCCAAACACTCCTGTAGGAGCCGGCTCCTACAGGGGTGTTTACCAATAAAAAAAGGCCACCCGAAGGCAGCCTTTAAAAACTAAAGAAAGAGAGTTGTTACTTACACCGCCGCAACGGGACGCATGTAAGAGATCGGTGCGGTGCTGGCATCTTCGAAGGTCACAACTTCCCAAGCATCTTTCTGCTCAATCAACTTGCGCAGGAGCTGGTTGTTCAGTGCATGGCCCGACTTGAAGCCTTTGAACTCGCCTATCAGGCTATTGCCCAGCAGGTAGAGGTCACCAATTGCATCGAGGATCTTGTGCTTCACGAATTCGTCTTCATAGCGAAGGCCGTCTTCGTTCAGTACACCATCCGCGTCGACCACGATGGCGTTTTCAACGCTGCCGCCGAGTGCGAGGTTGTGCTTGCGCAGGTACTCGATGTCACTCATGAAACCAAAGGTACGGGCGCGGCTGACTTCTTTTACGAACGAAGTGCTGGAAAAATCCACGCTTGCACTTTGGGTGCGGTCACGGAATACCGGGTGATCGAAATCGATCTCAAAGCTCACTTTAAAGCCTTCGAACGGGACGAAGGTGGCGCGCTTGTCGCCGTCTTCTACTGTCACTTCCCGCAGAATGCGAATGAACTTCTTGGCTGCGTCCTGTTCTTCCAGGCCGGCAGATTGAATCAGGAATACGAAAGGTCCAGCGCTACCATCCATGATCGGGACTTCAGACGCGGAGAGCTCGACGTAGGCGTTATCGATGCCCAGGCCAGCCATGGCCGAGAGCAAGTGCTCCACCGTGTCCACTTTGACGTCACCGTTGACCAATGTGGTCGACATGGTGGTTTCGCCAACGTTTTCCGCGCGAGCAGGAATCTGCACCACAGGGTCCAGGTCGGCACGAACAAACACGATGCCGGTGTCGACAGGTGCGGGCTTGAGGGTCAGGTATACCTTCTCCCCGGAGTGCAGACCTACACCTGTGGCACGGATAATATTCTTCAGGGTGCGTTGTTTAATCATGGCTTGGACCGCTTCAGCGCAAATTGCGAACTGGTATCAACAAAGGCTGGCGATAATAACAGACCAGACCTTTGCTGAACACCAATCACCTTCATAGCCCTGATACATTCCATTAATCGGCCTGACGACGCAAGAAAGCCGGGATGTCCAGGTAATCCAGATCATCTTGCGGATTCGGGCTACGGGACGCCGCAGCACCGGCCTGAGCCTGGTTGCGCATCACGGTCGGACGATCCAGGTCACGGTAGTTCACCGACGGCAGTTCCTGGCGAGCAGGTGCTGGAGCGGCGGCTGTGGCCTGGCTGGTGTGCACGGTATTGTCGATAACCTTCACAGGCTTCTCGATTTTTGCGCCCAGACCAGTGGCAACCACGGTTACATGCAGTTCGTCGCGCATGTCTGGATCGATAACGGTACCAACCTTGACCATCGCGTGCTCGGAAGCGAAGGCTTCGATGATGCTACCCACGTCGGAGTACTCACCCAGGGACAGGTCGGGACCGGCGGTGATGTTCACCAGAATGCCGCGTGCGCCTTGCAGGTTCACGTCTTCGAGCAACGGGTTGCGGATGGCCGCTTCGGTCGCTTCACGTGCACGGTTAGGACCGCTGGCGCAGCCAGTGCCCATCATCGCCATGCCCATTTCGCTCATGACAGTACGTACGTCGGCAAAGTCGACGTTGATCATGCCCGGGCGCTTGATGATGTCGGAGATACCGCGAACGGCACCGGCCAGTACGTCGTCAGCCTTGGCGAAAGCCGACAGCAGGCTTGCGTCTTTACCGAGGATGGTCAGCAGTTTCTCGTTGGGGATGGTGATCAACGAGTCAACGCTTTCAGACAGCAGACGGATACCTTCGTCGGCGATCTGCATGCGCTTGCGGCCTTCGAACGGGAACGGACGGGTCACGACCGCGACTGTCAGGATCCCCATTTCCTTGGCCACTTCGGCAATGATTGGCGCTGCACCGGTACCGGTACCGCCGCCCATGCCGGTGGTGATGAACACCATGTTGGTGCCTTGCAGCACTTCTGCAATACGCTCGCGATCTTCCAGGGCGGCTTGACGGCCGACTTCCGGATTGGCGCCAGCGCCCAGGCCCTTGGTCACCGCAGTGCCCAATTGCAGGATGGTCCGCGCGCCGATGCTCTTCAGCGCCTGGGCATCAGTGTTGGCGCAGATGAATTCAACGCCTTCAATGTTGCTCTTGACCATATGGTTGACAGCGTTGCCGCCGCCACCGCCGACACCGATTACTTTGATAACCGGGCTTGCGGGGATGTTGTCTACGAGTTCGAACATTTTCCCTCTCCTTTCATTTCTCTAGTTTTTTCGCCTACTGCTTGAAACGGTGTTGCGGTAAATCTTTAGAAATTGCCTTTCACCCAGGCTTGCAGGCGCTCCAGCAACGGCGCTTTAGGCTCGTCACTGCTATAGCTTTCGCGGCTGCCAATGCCCGACAGGGAAATGCCGTCGGTCTGCTTTTGCAGGCCGTACAACAGCAAACCCACACCGGTGGAATAAATCGGGTTGCGCACCACGTCGCCCAGGCCCTTGACGCCATGGGGCACGCCCAGGCGGACCGGCATGTGGAAGATTTCCTCGGCCAGTTCGACCGCGCCTTCCATCTTCGAGGTGCCACCGGTCAGCACAATGCCGGCCGGGATCAAATCTTCGTAGCCACTGCGGCGCAGTTCAGCCTGGATCAGGGTGAACAGTTCGTCGTAGCGCGGCTCGACCACTTCGGCCAGGGCCTGGCGCGACAACTCACGCGGTGGACGGTCGCCCACGCTTGGCACCTTGATGGTTTCACCGGCACCGGCCAGCTTGGCCAGGGCGCAGGCGTAGCGGATCTTGATTTCTTCGGCGTACTGGGTCGGTGTACGCAACGCCATGGCGATGTCGTTGGTCACCTGGTCGCCGGCAATCGGGATCACGGCGGTGTGACGGATCGCACCCTCGGTGAAGATCGCGATGTCGGTGGTGCCGCCGCCGATGTCCACCAGGCACACGCCCAGTTCTTTTTCGTCGTCGGTCAGGACCGAGTAGGCCGAGGCCAGTTGCTCAAGAATGATGTCGTCGATTTCCAGGCCACAGCGGCGCACGCATTTTTCAATGTTCTGTGCGGCATTCACGGCGCAGGTCACCACGTGGACCTTGGCTTCCAGACGTACGCCCGACATACCCAGGGGCTCACGTACGCCTTCCTGGTTATCGATCACGTAGTCCTGCGGCAGGGTGTGCAACACGCGCTGGTCAGCCGGGATCGCCACGGCCTGGGCGGCGTCAAGGACGCGCTCAAGGTCGGCCGAGCTGACTTCACGGTCGCGGATCGCCACGATGCCGTGGGAGTTCAAGCTGCGGATGTGATTGCCCGCCACGCCGACGAACGCCGAGTGGATCCGGCAGCCGGCCATCAGTTGCGCTTCTTCGATGGCGCGCTGGATCGATTGCACGGTGGATTCGATGTTGACCACCACGCCCTTCTTCAGGCCCCGGGACGGATGCGTGCCGATACCGACGATTTCCAGCGTGCCGTCGTCCGCGACCTCGCCTACCAGCGCCACCACCTTGGAGGTGCCGATATCGAGACCGACGATCATTTTGCCGCTTTGCACGTTTGCCATGGGTCCTGCCTCTTCTTAATTCTTCGCGACAGCGGGTTGCGCTGCCGTGGGCGCAGCCGGTTCGCGCCAGCTAACGGCCAGGCCGTTGGCGTAACGCAGGTCGATGCTCGCAATGTTCGTAATCTGTTCTTTCAGGGTTTTGTCGTAGATGGCGATAAAGCGGCGCATCTTCTCCACCAAGTGGTCGCGTCCCAGCAACAACTCGATGCCCGGGCCGGAACTGCCTGCCCCGGTGGTCAGGAACCAGCTGCCCCGCTCGCGCAATTCCAGGCGCGCAATGGAGAAGCCCAGTGGCCGCAGCATCTGGCTCAAAGCCTGGTACTGCTGCATCACTTGCTGCTGTGCCCGTTGTGGCCCGAACAACTGCGGCAAATGCTCGTAGTTGGCCAGCTCACGCGGGTTGAACGCCTGGCCCTGGTTGTTCAACAGCGCCTCGTCGCCCCAACGGGCTACAGGCAGTTGTTCTTCCAGGCGGATCGTCACTTGATCCGGCCACACGCGCCGTACTTCGGCGTGGGCAATCCACGGCATCTGTTCCAGTTCGGCACGCATGCCTGCCAGGTCGATGGTGAAGAAGCTCGCGGCCACAAAAGGCGCGATCCGCTGCTGCACCGCTTGCTGGCTGATGTAGCTCA
Organism: Pseudomonas sp. WS 5027; assembly: GCF_012985695.1. Classification (NCBI taxonomy): domain Bacteria; kingdom Pseudomonadati; phylum Pseudomonadota; class Gammaproteobacteria; order Pseudomonadales; family Pseudomonadaceae; genus Pseudomonas; species Pseudomonas sp. WS 5027. Next base: position 108,189 of record NZ_JAAQWU010000009.1, read on the forward strand.
AGTCGCCCTGCACGCTGATCTTGGTGATCGGGCGGTCGGCATACGGCAACAGGCGCTGCGCACCTTCATAGGTACCAAAGCCCAACGCCACCAACAGCACCGGCCAGAACAGGGCCTTGAGAAAACCAAAGTTGGCTTTCGGCAGGCGCGCCGACATCGGCTCTTTAGCCACCATTCGACTGGCACCACGCGGCACCGGCTTGCGGCCGGGAGCGGGTTGCTGATGACGAAGCGATGCGCCTTGCATGGTCTTAACCTCGTGCCTCTTCATTACCGGCCACATAACTGGCCGCCAGGATCGCCAGCACCAACTGCTGGAAGTCCAGGCCGGCTGCGCGTGCAGCCATGGGTACCAGGCTATGGTCGGTCATGCCCGGTGCCGTGTTGACTTCAAGGAACCAGAAATTCCCCTGGTCATCCTGCATCACGTCTGCCCGCGCCCAACCGGCGATACCCAACGCCTCACAGGCTTTCGCCGTGAGGTCCATCAATTCCTGCTCTTTGGTTGCATCGAGGCCGCATGGGATCCGGTACTGGGTATCGGAAGCCACATACTTGGCGTCGTAGTCGTAAAAGGTGTGGGGCGTGCCCAATGCGATGGGCGGCAATACCTGGCCACGCAGGGTGGCGATGGTGTACTCGGGACCCTGGATCCACTGTTCCACCAACACTTGCGAATCGTAGGTACTTGCCGCTTTCCATGCGTCGATCAATTCGGCGGCCGAGTTCACTTTAGCCATGCCGATACTGGAGCCTTCATGGGCTGGTTTGACGATCAAAGGCAGGCCCAGTTCCTTGGCCGCAGAAATACAATCGTCTTCGCTGCACAGCACACTGTGACGCGGCGTCGGAATGCCCAGGCTGTGCCACACCTGCTTGGTGCGCAACTTGTCCATGGCCAGTGCCGAGGCGAGGATGCCACTGCCGGTGTAGGGAATCCCGGCGCATTCGAGCAGGCCCTGCATGCTGCCGTCTTCACCGCCACGGCCGTGCAGGATGATGAAGGCGCGGTCGATCTTCTCGGCCTGCAGACGGGCGAGGAAGTCATCGCCCACATCGATGCCGAAGGCGTTCACACCGGCGCTTTGCAGTGCCTGGAGCACGGCATTGCCAGACTTGAGCGACACTTCGCGCTCAGCGCTCTTGCCGCCGAACAGCACGGCCACGCGGCCGAAGTCGGCAGGCGCGATGGTGGAGAACAGGGAGCCGTAGTTCGTAGTCATTTCGACTTCCCCTGGGCGGCAGCGCCAGCAAACAGCGGGCTCGCCAGCAATTTAGGGGCAAGGCCGCCGATATCACCGGCACCCTGGCACAGCAGGATGTCGCCGGCACGCAGCAGCGGCTTGACGATCGGCGCGAGGTCGACGCCGCGCTCGATATAGATCGGGTCCAGTTGCCCGCGCTGGCGGATGCTGTTGCACAGCTTGCGGCTGTCAGCGCCGGGAATCGGTTCTTCACCGGCCGGGTAGACTTCCATCAGCAGCAATACGTTGGCATCGGCCAATACATTGACGAAATCGTCGTACAGGTCGCGGGTGCGGCTGTAGCGGTGTGGCTGGTAGACCATCACCAGGCGGCGCTCCGGCCAACCACCGCGCACGGCCTTGATCACGGCCGCAACTTCGGTCGGGTGGTGACCGTAGTCGTCCACCAGCATCACGTCGCCGCCGTCTACCGGCAACTGGCCGTAGACCTGGAAGCGCCGGCCCACACCGGCAAAACCCGACAGGCCTTCGACGATGGCTTCATCGCTGACACCCTCATCGGTGGCGATGCAGATAGTCGCCAGGGAATTGAGCACATTGTGGTTGCCCGGCATGTTCACCGACACATCCAAAGGTTCGCGATCCGGACGCAGCACGGTGAAGAAGGTCTGCATGCCTTGCTGACGTACATTGATCGCACGCACGTCGGCGTCTTCGCTGAAGCCATAGGTCACGGTCGGACGTTTGACCAGCGGCAGGATTTCCCGCACCACCGGATCGTCCAGGCACACCACGGCCAGACCGTAGAACGGCAGGTTGTGCAGGAACTCGACGAAGGTTTTCTTCAACTTGTTGAAGTCGCCGTCGTAGGTCGCCATATGGTCGGCGTCGATGTTGGTGACCACGGCCACCAGCGGCTGCAGGTGCAGGAAGCTGGCGTCGCTTTCATCGGCTTCGGCGATCAGATAACGGCTGGTACCCAGTTGTGCATTGGTACCTGCTGCATTCAGCCGGCCACCGATCACGAAGGTCGGGTCCAGGCCGCCGGCGGCGAACACCGAAGCGATCAGGCTGGTCGTGGTGGTCTTGCCGTGGGTACCGGCGACGGCGATGCCGTGGCGGTAGCGCATCAACTCGGCCAGCATCTCGGCGCGAGGCACCACGGGAATGCGGCGCTCAAGGGCAGTGGCCACTTCCGGGTTGGAGGTATTCACGGCACTGGAGACCACCAGTACATCGGCTTGCGCGGCGTTCTCGGCACGGTGGCCGATAAAGATCTGCGCGCCGAACGATTCCAGGCGCTCGGTGACCGGTGAGGTCTTGAGGTCGGAACCGGATACCTGATAACCCAGGTTCAGCAACACCTCGGCGATCCCGCACATGCCCACGCCGCCGATACCGACGAAGTGGATGCGACGGATGCGGCGCATTTCCGGTTGCGGCATGGCTTTTTGATTCTCAACCATGGGCCACCTCCAGGCAGATATCGACCACGCTGCGGGTGGCGTCGGGTTTGGCCAGGCGGCTTGCGGTGCTCGCCATGCTGTTCAGTCGTTCGGGTTGCATCAAAACCTCAGTCAGGCGTGCAGCCAGATCGGCGGCGCCAGTCGTTCTTTGCGGCAGCAGGAAGGCAGCGCCCTCCGCGGCCAAATATTCGGCGTTGCGGGTCTGGTGATCGTCAATCGCATGGGGCAATGGCACCAGCAAGGACGGCAGACCGGCAGCAGCCAGTTCACTGACGGTCAACGCACCTGCGCGACAGACCACCAGGTCGGCCCAGCCATAGGCATGGGCCATGTCTTTGATAAAGGGCTCTACCGTCGCCTCGACACCGGCCTCGCGATAGCGGGCGGCAGTCACTTCATCGTGGTTCTTGCCAGCCTGGTGGAAGATCTCGGGACGCAGTTCCACCGGCAGTTGCGCCAGCGCTTCTGGCAGCAATTTGTTCAACGGCTCGGCGCCCAGGCTTCCGCCCAGGATCAGCAGATGCGCCTTGCGCCCGGTCAGGGCCTGGCGGGCAATGTCCATGAACAATTCGGTACGCACCGGATTGCCGGTGGTACGCCGCTTGTCCATGGCCGCAAACGTATTCGGGAACGCCTCGCAGACCCGCGCCGCCAATGGCGCCAACAAACGGTTGGCAGTACCGGCCACGGCATTTTGTTCGTGGACGATCACCGGTACACCGCTCAACCGTGCAGCGACGCCGCCCGGGCCGGTGACGTAGCCACCAAAGCCCAGCACGCACACAGGCTTCAACTCGCGGATGACCTTGCGCGCCTGCCACACCGCCTTGAGCAACACGAACGGTGCCTTGAGCAGGGACAATTTGCTCTTGCCGCGCAGGCCGCTGACATTGATCAGGTGCAGGCGCAAACCGGCCGCCGGGACCAATTCATTTTCAATGCCACGGGGCGTACCCAGCCAATGCACGGTGTAGCCACGGGCCTGGAACTCACGGGCACAGGCCAGCGCCGGGAACACGTGGCCGCCGGTACCGCCGGCCATGATCAGCACGTTAGCGCCCATGGGTCGGCTCCTCGGCAAAATCGCTCTCGCTGAATTCCATCTCTTCGCTGCCCAAGTGGGTTCGACTCTCCCATTCGATACGCAGCAACAAGCCCAGACAGGCACAGCAGATCACCAACGAGCTGCCGCCGTAGCTGAGAAACGGCAAGGTCAGGCCCTTGGTCGGCAGCAAGCCGACGTTCACGCCGATGTTGATCAGGAACTGGCCGATCCACAGGAAGGCCAGGCCGTAGGCCACATAGGCGGCAAAAAACTGTTTGGCTTTCTCGGCCCACAGGCCGATGTACATGGCCCGCACGCAGACGAACACGAACAGCCCGACGGTGGCCAGGGAACCGACCACGCCCAACTCTTCGGCGAGTACCGAGAACACGAAGTCGGTATGGGCTTCCGGCAGGTAGAACTGCTTCTGCACACTGTTGCCCAGGCCCACGCCCAGCCACTCGCCGCGACCGAAGGCAATCAGCGCCTGGGTCAACTGGTAGCCGGAACCGAACTGGTCGGACCACGGGTCGGTAAAGGTGATCAGTCGCGCCATCCGGTAGGGTTGCGCCTGCACCAGGATCGTCACGGCCGCCACGGCCAGCCCGACCATCAGGGCAAAGCGGAACAAGCCCACCCCGCCAAGGAACAGCATCGCGGCAGCGGCGCCCATCATCACGACGGTGGCGCCGAAGTCCGGCTCCATCAGCAACAGGCCCGCCATGGGCAGCAGCACGATGAAGGGCTTGAAGAAGCCCATCCAGCTTTCCCGCACTTCTTTCTGACGACGCACCAGATAACCGGCCAGGTAAATCACTACGAATACCTTGGCGATTTCCGAGGGCTGCACGTTGAAGGCGCCGAAGCCGATCCAACGCATCGAACCGTTCACTTCGCGGCCGATGCCGGGGACGATCACCATCACCAGCAGGCCGAAGGCACCGATCAGCATCAGCCAACCCAGGCGCTGCCAGGTGGCGATTGGAATCATCATGGTGACGACACAGGCGCCGAGGCCGATCACCAGGTAAATCAGGTGACGGATCATGTGGTACAGGGTGTTGCCCGACTGTACGGCGGCCACTTCCGAGGAAGCCGAGGTGATCATCACCAGGCCCAGGCCCAGCAATGCCAGGCAACCAGCGAGCATCGGGAAGTCGAGGTCGATCCCACGCCCGGTGATGATCGGCGATGGGTACGGCTTGATGATGTTCTTCAGGTCCAGACTCATGCCAAGCCCTCCACGGCACGGGCGAACAACTGGCCGCGCTCTTCGTAGTTCTTGAACATGTCGAAACTGGCGCACGCCGGCGACAGCAGCACGGCATCGCCGGGCTGGGCCAGGGCACGGCATTGGGCGATGGCGTCGTCCAGGGAGGTGGCGCGCACTTGTGGCACAGCGTCACCCAGGGCGGCGGCGATCAAGTCGCTGTCACGGCCCATCAACACCACAGCGCGGCAATGGGCAGCCACCGGACCCTTGAGGTCCTTGAAGTCGGCACCTTTGCCATCGCCACCGGCGATCAGGACCAGCTTGCCTTCGATATCGGCGCCCAGGCCTTCAATGGCGGCCAGTGCCGCACCGACATTGGTGGCCTTGGAATCGTTGTAGTAGCTCACGCCATCCAGGTCGCGCACCCACTGGCAGCGGTGTTCAAGGCCGGCAAAGGTGCGCAGGCTCGACAGCATCGCGTCGAACGGCAAGCCGACCGCATGCCCCAACGCCAAGGCCGCCAGGGCATTGGACTGGTTATGGGCGCCACGGATCTTCAGTTCACGTACCGGCATCAGGTTCTGGAATTCGAAGGCCAGGTATTTCTCGCCATTCTCTTCACGGATACCAAAGGCCTTGAAGTCGGGTTTGCTCAGGCCGAAGGTCCAGCATGGCAGGCCTTCGCCCATCAACGGACGGCTCAAGGCATCCTGGCGATTGACCACCACTTGCCGCGCACCCCGGAAGATCCGGTGCTTGGCCAGGTGATAAGCCGGCAGGCCGCTGTAGCGGTCCATATGGTCTTCGCTGACGTTCAACACGGTGGCCACTTCGGCGCCGAGGTGATCGGTGGTCTCCAGCTGGAAGCTCGACAGCTCCATGACGTACAGCTCGATATCGTCGCTGAGCAAATCCAGCGCCGGCGTACCGAGGTTACCGCCCACGGCCACGCGCTTGCCGGCCGCAGCCGCCATTTCGCCGACCAGGGTGGTGACGGTGCTCTTGGCGTTGGAGCCGCTGATCGCCACGATGGGCGCCTTGGCGTTACGCGCAAACAGCTCGATATCCCCAGACAACTTCACCCCACGCGCCGCTGCCGCTTGCAGGGCCGGGGTCGCCAGGGCCAGGCCGGGGCTCACGTAGAGCTCGTCGGCACGGCACAGAAACTCGACATCCAACTCGCCACAACGCACTTCCACGTGCGGGTAGTCACGGCGCAGCGTGACCAGCTCCGGTGGATTTTCCCGCGTATCGGCCACGGCAAACGACGTGCCCCGGTTCGCCAGGAAGCGAACCAGGGACATGCCGCTCTTGCCGAGGCCGACAACGATGCGGAAGTGGTCTGAAGCGATCAGGGACACTCGTTTCTACCTCAGTTTCAGGGTGGCAAGGCCAACCAGCACAAGAATCACGGTGATGATCCAGAAACGGACGATCACCCGAGGTTCCGGCCAGCCCTTGAGTTCAAAGTGGTGATGAATCGGCGCCATGCGAAACACACGGCGGCCAGTCAACTTGAAGGACGCAACCTGGATTACCACCGACAGGGTCTCCATCACGAACACACCGCCCATGATGAACAGGACGATTTCCTGGCGCACGATCACGGCGATAGTGCCCAGGGCCGCGCCCAGCGCCAGGGCGCCGACGTCGCCCATGAACACTTGAGCCGGATAGGTGTTGAACCACAAAAAGCCCAGGCCGGCACCGATCAGCGCGCCGCAGAACACAATCAATTCACCGGCGCCGGGTACATAAGGGATCAGCAGGTATTCGGCGAACTTCACGTTACCCGACAGGTAGCAGAAGATGCCCAGGGCGCCGCCCACCATCACTGTCGGCATGATCGCCAGGCCATCGAGGCCATCGGTCAGGTTGACCGCGTTGCTGGAGCCGACGATCACAAAATAGGTCAGCACCACGAAGCCAATGCCCAACGGGATGCTGGCATCCTTGAGCATCGGGAAAATCAGGGTGGTTTCCACCGCGCTTGGCGCCGTCATATAAAGGAAGATCGCCGCGCCCAGGCCGAACACCGACTGCCAGAAGTATTTCCAGCGACTTGGCAGGCCCTTGGAGTTCTTCTCGATCACCTTGCGATAATCATCGACCCAGCCGATGGCGCCGAACAGCAGGGTTACCAGCAACACCACCCACACATAGCGGTTGGCCAGGTCGGCCCAGAGCAAGGTGCTGATGCCGATGGACGACAGGATCAACGCGCCGCCCATGGTCGGTGTGCCGGACTTGGACAAGTGCGACTGCGGGCCGTCATTGCGCACAGACTGGCCGATCTGCAGGTTTTGCAGAGTACGGATCATCCATGGCCCGAGAAACAGCGACAAACACAGCGCGGTCAGCACACCCAGGATCCCGCGCAGGGTCAGGTACTGAAAGACCGCGAAGCCTTTGTGGAACTGTTGCAGATACTCAGCCAGCAGCAGCAGCATTAATGTTTCTCCGTACTTGAGCCACACAAGGCCGCGACGACGTTTTCCATCACCGCGCTGCGCGATCCCTTGATCAAAATGGTTGTGTGTTTGTCTTGTTCGGCCATACCCAGCGCCTGGATCAATTCAGCCTGGGTCGCGAAATGCCGCGCGCCTGCACCGAATGCGGCGACAGCGTGGGCCATGTTCGGGCCGACGGCGTAGAGCGCGTCGACTTTACCGCCGGCATAAGCACCGACTTCACGATGGGACTGTTCGGCCCAGTCGCCCAGTTCGGCGATATCGCCCAGCACCAGGACCTTGCGACCGTCGAAGCCTTTGAGCAGGTCAATGGCCGCGCAGACCGAGGACTGGTTGGCGTTGTAAGTGTCATCAATCACGCGCATGCCGTTGGTCGCCAGTTGCGCCACGGTGCGGCCCTTGACCGGCTGCACGGCGCCAAGGCCGGTGGCGATGCCAAACAGCGACACGCCCAGGGCGTAGGCGGCAGCCGCAGCGGCCAAGGCGTTGGCAACGTTATGGTTGCCCAGCAGGTTCAATTGCACATGCTCGTTACCTTGCGGGCTGTGCAAGGTGAAAGCCGGGCAGCCACGGGCATCGAGCGTGATGTTCGAGGCATGGAAATCAGCAGCAGCGTTGTGCACGGCGAAGCTCAGGACCTTGCGCCCGGCGGCGCGTACACGCCAGGTTTCGAAGGCTTTGTCATCGAGGTTCAGGACTGCAGTGCCGGAAGCATCCAGGCCCTCAAGGATTTCACCCTTGGCCTGGACGATCTTCTCGGGGCCGCCAAACTCGCCAACATGGGCGGTACCGGCGTTGTTGATAATGGCGACGTGCGGCCGGGTCATGGCCACGGTGTAGGCAATTTCGCCAATGCGCGACGCGCCCAACTCAATGACCGCCGCCGTGTGTTCCGGGGCCAGTTCGAGCAGAGTCAGCGGTGCGCCAAAATCGTTGTTGAGGTTGCCACGGGTGGCAAGCACCGGCCCGCGCGTGCGCAGGATGCCGGCGAGCAATTCCTTGACCGTGGTTTTGCCACTAGAACCTGTGATCGCCGCAACCGGGTTGGTAAACGCTGCGCGGTTAAGGGCTCCCAGTTGGCCAAGGGCCAGGCGGGTGTCAGCCACCAGCAACTGCGGCAGTGTCGAGTCAGCGACTTCACGTTGTACCAAGGCGCCGACGGCACCTTTGGCAGCCACCTCATTCAAATAGTCATGCCCGTCGAAACGCGGGCCGGCCAAGGCGACAAACAGTTGCCCCGGCTTGATGTTGCGACTGTCGATGCTGACGCCGTCAAAGCTGCAATCGCTCGACAACACACGGGCCGCCAGGGCCTGGGTCAGCTCGCTGAATTTCATGGCCTTAAGCATGGGCAGCCTCCCACGCAGTCAAGGCGTGATCGGCCTCGACCAGATCGGAAAAAGCGTGGCGCTCGCCGTTGATTTCCTGATAGTCCTCATGGCCTTTACCGGCCAGGACCACCACGTCGTCTGCGCTGGCGCTGGCGATCAACTGGGCAATGGCTGCACCGCGACCGGCAACAAAAGTCACTTGGGAGGCGTCTTTGAAGCCTGCACGAATATCATCGAAAATCTGGCTCGGTGCTTCGCTGCGCGGGTTGTCGTCGGTGACCAGCACGCCATCGGCCAAGCGCTCGACGATCTCGGCCATCAGCGGGCGTTTGCCGCGATCACGGTCGCCGCCGCAGCCGAACAGGCACAGCAACTTGCCCTTGGCGTGAGGGCGCAGGGCTTCGAGCACTTTTTCCAGGGCATCGGGGGTGTGGGCGTAATCGACCACCACCAGCGGTTGCGTCCCGCCGCCCAGGCGCTGCATACGCCCGGCAGGGCCTTCGAGCTTGGGCAGTACGCGCAGGATTTCGTCCAGGGCGTAATCCAGACCCAGCAAGGCGCCGATAGCGGCGAGGACGTTGCTCAGGTTGAAGCGCCCCAGCAGTGTGCTGCGCAAATGGTGTTCGCCCTGGGGCGTGACCAGCGTTGCGAGCACGCCTTCATCATTGAACTGTGCTTCACGGCAATACAGGTAGGCGCTGGAATCTTCCAGGCTGTAGCTGATCAGGCGCGCTTCGCTTTTTTCTGCGGCCAGTTGGCGACCGAATGCATCGTCCAGGTTCACCACCCGGCACTTCAGGTCGGTCCAGGCGAACAGCTTGGCCTTGGCGGCAGCGTAGGCCTCCATGCTGCCGTGGTAGTCCAGGTGGTCGCGGGACAGGTTGGTCATCACCGCCACGTCGAACGCCAGCGCGGTCACCCGGCCCTGATCCAGGCCGTGGGACGAGACTTCCATGGCGACGGCCTTGGCCCCGGCCTTTTTCAGGTCGGCCAGGGTCGCCTGCACGGCAATCGGGTTCGGTGTGGTATGCAGGCCGCTTTGCAGCGCGCCATAGAAACCGGTGCCCAGGGTACCGACGATGCCACAGTGCTGACCCAGCAGGTCCAGCGCCTGGGCCACCAGTTGGGTGACGCTGGTCTTGCCGTTGGTGCCGGTGACGCCAATCAGGTTGAGCTGGCGGCTCGGGTCGCCATAAAAACGCCCGGCGATATCCGACAACTGCGCTGCCAGGCCCTTGACCGGAATCAACGGCACATCGGTAATTGGCAATACAGTGGCGCCTTCGACTTCATAAGCCACCGCCGCCGCGCCGCGCTGCAAGGCGTCGGCGATATGGGCACGGCCATCGAACTTGCCACCCGGTACGGCCAAGAACAGGTCGCCGGCACGTACGTTGCGGCTGTCCAGGCTCAGTTCGCGAATCAACAGATCGCGGCCAGCGTGGGCGAAAATCTTGTTCAGGCTAAGAGACATCAGCCGCGCCCTCCATTGGCTTTTACAGCAGCGGCCGGTGGTCCGGCGTTGGCTTGTTGGGTCGGCGGCAGGTTGTCCGGCGTGATGTTCATCAAACGCAGGGTGCCGGACATGACTTTGCTGAATACGGGTGCCGAGACCAGGCCACCGAAGTAGCCAGCCTTGCTTGGTTCATCGATGACGACAACGATGGCGTAGCGCGGATCGCTCATCGGACCGAAGCCAGCGAACAGCGAACGGTAGGAGTTTTCCGCGTAGCCCTTGGTGCCCACAGAAGTCTTACGCGCAGTACCGGACTTGCCGGCCACGTGATAGGCCGGGACCTGGGCACGAAACACACCACGTGGCGCCTCGATCACTTGTTGCAGCATGGTCTGCATGGTCTTGGCGACGTTTTCCGGGATGACTTGTTCGGATTTCGGCGCTTCGTCGACGTGGATCAGGCTCAACGGGGTCATGCGGCCATTGTTGGCCAGCACGGAAAAGGCGTGGGCCAGTTGGATCGCGGTCACCGACAGGCCATAGCCGTAGGACAGGGTCGCCGTCTCGGCCTTGCGCCATTCACGGTAGTTGGGCAGGTTGCCGACGCGCTCGCCCGGGAAATCCAGGCCCGTGGGCTGACCCAGGCCGATCTTCTGTGCCAGGTGGTAGATGGTCTCGCCGCCGATATCAAAGGCGACTTTACTCATGCCGACGTTACTGGAGTTGATCAGGATGCCGGTCAGATCCAGCACCGGGCCTTCGCTACGGGATACGTCGCGGATGGTGTATTTGCCCAACTGCAGGGTGCCTGGATACACCTCGACCTTGTCGGTCGGCTTCCAGCGCCCGGACTCCAGGGCGGCACTCATGGAGATGGCTTTCATGGTCGAACCCGGCTCGAACACGTCGATCATCGCGCGGTTGCGCATCATCGCCGGTTGCAGGTTGCGACGGTTGTTCGGGTTGTAGGTCGGCTGGTTGACCATCGCGAGGATCTCGCCGGTCTTCACGTCCATGATCACCAGGCTGCCGGCCTTGGCGCCGTTCTCGATGATGGCGTTGCGCAGTTCGCGGTTGGCCAGGTATTGCAGACGCAGGTCAATCGACAACGCCAAGGGCTTACCGGCCTTGGCGTTTTTGGTGACCTGGACATCCTTGATCAGTCTGCCGCGACGATCCTTGATGACCTGTCGTTTGCCGGGAACCCCGGCCAGCCATTCGTCGTAGGCAAGTTCCACCCCTTCGCGGCCATGGTCATCAATGTCGGTGAAGCCAACCATATGGGCGGTGGTCTCGCCGGCCGGATAGAAACGGCGGAATTCCTCGATGCCATAGACACCGGGGATTTTCAGGTCGAGCACGCCTTGCCCCTGTTCCGGGGTGAGGCCGCGAACCAGGTAGATGAATTCTTTATTGGCCTGGGCTTCAAGGCGTTCCTTGAGAGCCTTGGGATCCTGGCCGAGGGCATGGGCCAGCTCGGTCCATTTGTCCTTGGCGACTTGCAGCTCCTTGGCGTTGGCCCACAGGGTGGTGACCGGGGTACTGACAGCCAGGGGTTCACCGTTACGGTCGGTGATCAGGCCGCGGTGCGCAGGAATCGGGATATGCCGCAGGCTACGAGCATCGCCCTGGCCGATCAGGAAGTCGCGATCCACCACTTGCAGGTCAATGATGCGCCAGGCAATCGCGCCCACCATCAATGCGAGCAAGCCCAGCACGACGCGGAAGCGCCACGGGTAGAGAGCGCCTTCAAGTTTCATCATGGCGCCACCATGCGGACTTCTGCTGCGCCAGGAATATGCATCTTCAGTTGCTCAGCGGCGAGTACTTCGATGCGGCTGTGGGCCGTCCAGGTGCTCTGCTCCAGGATCAAGCGACCCCATTCCGCCTGCGCCTTGTCGCGCACGCTCAATTCGCCGTACAGGCTATTGAGCAGCTGACGATTCCAGTGGGCGCTGTAGGACACCGCTATCGCGGACACCAGCACGCCGACATACAACAGCATCATAAAGAAGCTGCCGCCCGGAAGGGGCTTGGCGAAAAGCTTGCTCACCGCAGCTTCTCCGCAACGCGCATGACGGCGCTGCGAGCACGTGGGTTGGCCTTGAGTTCAGCTTCGGAAGCGAACTGCGCTTTGCCATGGATTTTGATTTTCGGCACAAAGGCTTCGAAACGTACCGGCAGATTGCGCGGCAGGTTATCGGTTTCGCCCTTGACCAGACGACGCATGAACAGTTTGACGATGCGGTCTTCCAGGGAGTGGAAGCTGATCACTACGAGACGACCGCCCACTTCCAGGGACTCCAGGGCAGCCTCAAGGCCAGCCTCCAGGTCACCCAGTTCGTTGTTGACGTGAATGCGCAGGCCCTGAAACGCACGGGTTGCCGGGTTCTTACCCTTTTCCCACGCTGGGTTGGCGACTTTCAGCACTTCAGCCAGGTCGGCAGTGCGTTCGAACGGCTGGATTTCCCGGCGCTCGACCACGGCACGGGCCATGCGACCGGCGAAACGCTCTTCGCCGTATTCCTTGAATACGCGGGTGATTTCTTCGTGGGGCGCGGTGGCGATGAACTGCGCGGCGCTGATGCCACGGCTCGGGTCCATGCGCATGTCCAGCGGGCCGTCGTTCATGAAGCTGAAGCCGCGCTCAGGGTCGTCCAGCTGCGGCGAAGACACGCCCAGGTCCAGCAAAACCCCGGCCACCTTGCCCGCCATGCCACGCTCGGCAACTTCCGCGCCCAGCTCGGCAAAGCTGCGCTGCACAACGACAAAGCGGCCGTCTTCGGCCGCTAGCGCTTGCCCGGTGGCAATCGCCTGGGGATCCTTGTCGAACCCGAGGAGTTTGCCCTCCGGGCCGAGCTGGCTGAGGATCAACCGACTGTGCCCCCCGCGCCCGAACGTGCCATCCAGATAGCAGCCATCAGGGCGCACGGCGAGAGCCTCGACGGCTTCGTCAAGCAGCACGGTGATGTGGTTAAAGCCGCTATCAATAGTCACAGGATCAAATCACGCAGTTCATCAGGCATGGCGCCCGGTTGTTGAATAGCAGCCAGGTCAGCTGCAGAAACAGCATCCCAGGCATCTTCGTCCCACAATTGGAACTTGTTCAGTTGGCCTACCAGCATCGCGCGCTTATCGAGCTTGGCGTATTCGCGCAGACGCGGTGGAACCAGGAAACGACCACTGCCATCGAGTTCGAGGTCGACGGCATTGCCAATCAGCAAACGTTGCAGACGGCGGTTTTCTTCACGTAACGAAGGCAGAGCGCGCAATTTGGTTTCAATCAACTCCCACTCATCGAGGGGGTAAACACACAAACATGGATCAACGGCATCAATCGTGATGATTAACTGGCCTGAACTTCGCGAAATGAGCTCGTCACGATACCGGCTCGGCATGGCGAGACGGCCTTTTGCATCGAGACTTATAGCGTTAGCTCCGCGAAACACAGATGCGTTTCTCCAAATTTTAGCGTTTTACGTTAAAAAAACCCACTTTGTGCCACTTTCCGCCACTTGCGCACACTATAGGAATGCGCCCACCACACCGTCAAGGCGCGGATTAAAGGAAAAGCCTTACAGAACGGAGATTTAGGAGCGTAAAAGGAGGAGAAACGAGAGTTCAGCGATGTTTTTGACTCAACAACCCCAAATAGCTCAGAGAGCTAGAGCCTGAACTTAAAGTAATTTATTAAGAGTAAGATTTTTTCGGTATTACGAAGACGCATCTGCCAATGATTTGGCAGGGAGGGATTCTTGCGTTACTACCTGGTTTCTGCCCGAGACTCGTGCAGAAGGAAAAAGGTGGAGAGTCGATCTATAAGCCGGGTTCTGTCTTGAACAGTCATTCGTCTACGATGGCCATCACTGGACATCTTTAGCAACCTACCCGGTTCCAGCGCGGGCCACGCCTTGGAACCCTATTTGGTCTTGCTCCAAGTGGGGTTTACCTAGCCACGAACTGTTGCCAGTCGTGCGGTGCGCTCTTACCGCACCTTTTCACCCTTACCGGCACCGAAGTGCTTAGGCGGTTATTTTCTGTGGCACTTTCCGTAGGCTCACGCCCCCCAGGCATTACCTGGCACTTCGCCCTATGGAGCCCGGACTTTCCTCCCCCCCCTAATTTTCATAGAGGGCAGCGACTGTCCAATCGACTCTCCGCGGCGAAGGTTAACGGCACGGCGGTCTTAGAACAAGTATTAAAAGACAGCATTGCCATCATGTTCCGACGTCGTGCACGTTAAACCCAGGAACTATTCGTTCTTTTGCTTATCAAGCGCGGCCTGATACAACACATTCTTGCGCACTCCGGTTATTTCCGCCGCCAGGGCCGCCGCACGCTTGAGCGGCATCTCCTTGAGCAGCAGATCCAGCACGCGCATGGCCTCGCTGCCCACGGCGTCTTCGCTTTGCGGTGCAGTCCAACCCGCGACCAATACGACGCACTCGCCACGCTGCTGATTGCTGTCACCCTCGACAAAGGCGCGCAACTCCTCCAGCGGCAGACCCTTGAGGGTTTCAAAGGTCTTGGTCAGCTCCCGCGCCAGCAACGCCAGACGCTCACCACCAAAAACCAGCTCCATGTCTTGCAGGCATTCAAGGATACGGTGCGGTGCTTCGTAGAAGATCAGGGTGCGCGGCTCTTCCTTCAACAACTCCAGGCGCGCCCGCCGCCCAACGGCCTTGGCCGGCAGGAAACCTTCGAAGATAAAGCGGTCGGACGGCAGGCCTGCCGCCGACAACGCCGCAATCAGCGCGCACGCCCCGGGAACCGGTACTACATTGATACCAGCGGCACGCGCCTGGCGCACCAGATGGTAGCCAGGGTCGGAGATCAGCGGCGTACCGGCGTCGGAAATCAACGCCACGTCGTCGCCCGCGAGCAGGCGGGTGATAAAGCGGCTGCCTTCTTCACGCTCGTTATGTTCATGACAGGCGGCCAATGGCGTGGCAATACCAAAATGCTGCATCAGGCGCTGGGAGTGCCGGGTGTCTTCCGCCGCAATCAACTTGGCCTCACGCAACACTTTCAGCGCCCGCGCACTGATGTCGTCCAGGTTGCCAATGGGCGTCGCCACCACAAAAAGCGAGCCAGCAGTGGAATTCAAAGGACCTGGAGCAGTCAAAGCGCACACCTCGAAGATTGGCAAAAGCCATATTGTAGCGCGTAGACGTCAAGAAAATGCGCCAACGAGGTCGCGTCCAGAGGGTCTGTTTGCAGTGGTTACCGACGCCCTGCAACATTTAAACGATCTAAATAGACGGTTTCACGCCACTAACATCGCGCCCCGGCCAGTGCTTGGGTACAATTCCACGCTAATTTGATCGGTATCAGGAACACTTACATGATCGCTTGCCTGCGGCTGTTCTCTGCCCTTTGCCTGGCTGCCCTGTTGGCGGCTTGCGCAAGCTCGCCCTCGTCAAGCCTTGGCGAACTCCCACGGACCCCGGATGCCACCATCGAGCAACTGCTCGAACAGGCGACTTCGGCCAAGACCCCGGAAAAAGCTGCACTGCTGCGCCTGAGCGCGGCAGACATGGCCTTTCATCAGAATAATCCCGGCCGCTCTGCGCAGATCCTCGCGCAAGTGCCACTGGACAGCCTCAAGCCGGCCGCCCAGGTCTTTGCCAGCACCCTTACGGCAGAACTGGCCATGACCCGCAACCAGCCGAAGGCTGCGTTGACGGCACTTGACCATCCAAGCCTGCAAAACCTCAAGCAATTGCCGCCAGAGCAACAGATCCGCACCGGCACCGTGCATGCTCGCGCCTATGAAGCCGACGGCCAGACCCTGGCTGCCGCTCGTGAACGCGTGGCCATGGCGCCGCTGCTCACCGGCGATGCCGCTGCCAGCAACCACGAAGCCATCTGGAGCCTGATTGCCGCCGTGCCTGGCGAGCAGTTGCAAGCCAGCGGCAACCCGACCCTCGACGGCTGGATCAGCCTGGCCCAGGCCGTGAAAAACGCCGGCACCCTGGAGCAGCAACAAGCTGCCATCGACACCTGGCGCGCGCAGAACCCTGCGCACCCGGCGGCGGTACAACTGCCGATGCAGTTGACCAAGCTCAAGGAACTGGCCAGCCAGCCACTGAATAAAATCGCCCTGCTGCTGCCACAACAAGGCCCGCTGGCCAGCGTGGCCAAGGCCCTGCGCGAAGGTTTCATGGCTGCCCACTACCAGGCGCAACAGGCCGGGCAGAAGCCGCCGGTCATCGAGGTCTATGACAGCTCGCGCGTCAGCTCCATCGATGAGTTCTACAAACAGGCCCAGGCTGACGGTGTGCAATTGGTTGTCGGCCCATTGGAAAAGCCGCTGGTCAAGCAACTCAGCGCCCGCCCGCAATTGCCTATCACCACCCTGGCCCTGAACTACAGCGAAGGCGATCAAGGCTCGGCCCAACTGTTCCAGTTTGGCCTGGCGGCCGAAGACGAAGCCCGTGAAGTGTCGCGCCGCGCCCGTGCCGACGGCCTGCACCGCGCCGCTGCCATGGTGCCCAAAGGCGAATGGGGCGAGCGCGTGTTCAGGGCATTCCGCCAGGACTGGGAAGCCAATGGCGGCACCCTGATCGGCGTCGAGTATGTCGACCAGCCTGTGGCCCTGGCCCAGCAGATCGCCGACCTGTTCAAGCTGCGTCAGAGCGAAGGTCGCGCCAAGAGCCTGCAAAGCACGGTTGGCGCTGACGTCGCGGCACAGCCATCGCGTCGCCAGGACATCGAGTTCATCTTCCTCGCCGTGACACCGCAACAGGCCCAGCAGATCAAGCCGACGCTGAACTTCCAGTACGCGGGTGATGTACCGGTGTACGCCACGTCCCACGTGTTTAGCGCCAGCGGCGACAAGAACCAGTACAACGACATGAACGGCATCATGTTCTGCGAGACGCCGTGGCTGCTCAACACCACCGACCCGCTGCGCAACCAGGTCACTGCACAATGGCCACAAGCCAATGGCAGCCTGGGCCGCCTGTATGCGATGGGTGTTGATGCCTACCGTCTGGCACCGCGCCTGGGCCAACTCAAGGCGCTGCCTGATACCCGTATCGATGGTCTTTCCGGCAACCTGGGCATGAGCCCGAGCCAACGTATCGAACGCCAGATGCCGTGGGCCAAGTTTGTCAGTGGCCAGGTCGAACGCCTGCCCGATACCCCGCGCTGATGCCACCACGCTCCAGCGCACAAAGCGGCAAGGATGCCGAACAACAAGCACTTGAACACTTGCAACAACAGGGTCTGCGCCTGCTGGCGCAGAACTGGTTGTGTAAACGCGGCGAGCTTGATCTGGTCATGCTTGACGGCGATACAGTAGTATTTGTCGAAGTCCGCTACAGAAAATACGCACAATGGGGTGGCGCGCTCGCCAGTATCGACGAGCGCAAACGCCAAAAGCTGATACTCGCCGCGCAGTTTTTCCTGCTCAGTGAACGTCGCTGGGCTGACTCCCCCTGCCGTTTCGATGTGGTTGCCATAGAAAGCACCGCCCACGGAACCGCTGATCTGAACTGGCTGCGCAACGCCTTCGATGGTTGAGCGCCAGCGGTACGGATCGGACATCTTCACCGCACACTTTTGCTCTTTGCTTTGCGGGCTGCACATTCGTGTGCCATATAGCCGCGCTACTTAAGGTCACACAGATGGACATGCAATCCCGAATTCGCCAGCTTTTCCAGGCCAGTATCGATACCAAGCAACAGGCGATGGACGTACTTGCACCGCACATCGAGCAAGCCAGCCAGGTCATGGTCAACGCCCTGCTCAACGAAGGCAAAATGCTTTCGTGCGGCAACGGTGGGTCGGCCGGCGACGCCCAGCACTTCTCTTCGGAGCTGCTCAACCGCTTTGAGCGCGAGCGCCCGAGCCTGCCGGCTATCGCCCTGACCACCGACTCGTCGACGATCACCTCGATCGCCAACGACTACAGCTACAACGAAATCTTCTCCAAACAAATCCGTGCCCTCGGCCAACCGGGGGATGTGCTGCTGGCTATTTCAACCAGCGGCAACTCGGCGAACATTATTCAAGCGATCCAGGCCGCACATGATCGCGAAATGATTGTCGTAGCATTGACTGGGCGCGACGGCGGCGGCATGGCCTCGCTGCTATTGCCCGAAGACGTGGAAATCCGCGTCCCGGCCAATGTCACTGCACGTATTCAGGAAGTCCATCTGCTGACGATCCACTGCCTGTGCGATCTGATCGACAGCCAACTGTTCGGGAGTGAAGAATGACCGTTAACCGCCTCAGCCTTATGGCCATCACGCTGTGCCTCGCTATCAGCGGCTGCACCTCGGCCATTACTGCGACCCGCGACACACCGATCCAGGACGACCGGGGCACACGCACCTTTGGCAGCAAGATCGATGATTCGCTGATCGAGACCAAGGTCGGCGTCAACGTAGCCAAGGCCGCTACCGATCTGGGCAACGGCGCATCGCGCATTGTCGTGACCAGCTTCAACGGCATCGTGCTGCTCGCCGGGCAAACCCCGCGCGCCGACCTCAAGACCCAGGCCGAACAAGCCGCCTCGACCGTACAACGGGTCAAGAAGGTCCACAACGAATTGCAGGTCGCACAACCCATCACCCTGCTGGCAATCAGCAACGATGCGGTGCTGACCACCAAGATCAAGGCGCAGATGCTGACCGACAGCGCGATTCCCGGCTCCCGGATCAAGGTCGTGACTGACAACGGCATCGTTTACCTGATGGGCCTGTTGACCCAACAGGAAGCCACCCGCGCGACCAACCTGGTCCAGGGTGTGTCCGGAGTACAGAAAATCGTGAAGCTGTTCGAATACATCGACTGATCTAATCACCCAGCCACAAAAAAGGGCGCCGTGCATTGACTGCACCGCGCCCTTTTTATTGGCGGGTTGTTACTGGTACTGCTGGTATGGATTGCCCTGGAACTGGTTGTTCTGCTGCTGTTGCTGCGCAGGTTGGCCATACTGCTGGCCAGGGATCGGGCCGAGATTGACCTCTACGCGACGGTTCTGAGCGCGACCATTGACGTCGGCGTTGCTGGCAATCGGGTTATCCGGGCCGGCACCACGAGTGGTCAAGTTGGTTGGGCTGACACCTTGGGAGGTCAGGTAATTGGCCACGCTTTGCGCACGACGCTGGGACAGGTCCATATTCAGCTGGCGACTGCCGGTGCTGTCGGTGTAGCCGACGATCTGGATGGTGTTCTGGTTAAACTGCTTGAGCGAACCGGCCAGGTTATTCAGTGGGGTATAGAAGCTGCTGGCAATAGCATCGGAGTTGGTGGCGAACGTGATGTTACCCGGCATGATCAACTTGATCTGATCACCCTGGCGTTGCACCTCGACGCCGGTATTGGCCATGCTTTCGCGCAGTTTCTTTTCCTGCTGGTCAGCGTAATAGCCATAACCTGCAGCACCGATACCCGCCACCGCTGCGCCGATCAGCGCACCCTTGCCACGGTTGTTATGGTCAATGGCCGCACCAGCCAGCGCCCCCGCCAGCGCGCCGAGGCCGCCGTACTTGGCGGTTTTGCTCATGCCTTGTGAACCGTTGTCCGCCTGTCCCTGGCTGCCATCGTAAGGATTAGGGGAAGCACAGCCCGACAATAGGGCTACCGCGGTAGCAACAACAAGCAGACGACGCGAAGTGAACATGAAGGAAGCTCCTACTTTTGCATTCTGTGATGCAGAGGACATTGGCAATGGACCTGTGCCGAGTTTGGAACGCGACAAACGGCAAAAATTCCATGACCGGCCTCTGTCCTGTAACAAAAGATGGAGGCCAGTGCACTTACCTAAACCCTAGCAGAGCCTCGCCCTATCAGGCCCTGACAAAGGGATTCTCGCGCATTTCATCCCCCAGGCGTGTATCCGGGCCATGCCCCGTCACCACGGTCGCATCCTCATCCAAGGTATACAGGCGCTGCTGGATCGAGCGCACGATGGTTGCCTGGTCGCCACCCCACAAATCCGTACGCCCTACCCCGCGCCGGAACAGGGTGTCCCCGGCGATCAGCAGCTTGGCATCGGCAAACCAGAAGCTCATGGAGCCCGGCGTATGCCCAGGCGTGTGCAAGGCCACCCCGCAGCCACAGGCCAACTCTTCATCATCGGCCAGCCAACGATCCGGCGCCGGCACCGGGGTGTAAGGCACACCGAACATCTGGCACTGCATTTCCAGGTTATCCCACAGGAACTGATCTTCCTTGTGCAGGTGCAGCGTGGCGCCGGTCTTTTCTTTTAACTGGCCGGAAGCCAGGAAGTGATCCAGGTGCGCATGGGTGTGAATGATGCTCACCACTTTCAAGCCCAGCGCGTCGAGCCGCGCCAGGATCAATTCATGGTTGCCACCCGGATCGACCACGATAGCCTTCTTGCTGATCGGGTCACCGATGATCGTGCAGTTGCACTGCAACGGGCCGACAGGAAAGGTTTCGCGAATCAGTCGGGGAGTTGTGGCGTGCATAAGGAATACCTTCTAGCTATTGGCCCGTGCGGCGTGCAGTTTTTTGTAGCTGTCGATCAACCGCAGGTGCCGGTCCAGGCCTTCGAGCTTCATGCTGGTCGGGGTCAAGCCATGGAACCGCACACTGCCCTCCACGGAACCGATGGCGGCATCCATGCGCTCGTTGCCAAACATTCGGCGGAAGTTGGCCTCGTAGTCTGCCAATTCCAGGTCCTCGTCCAGTTGCATCTCCAGCACCGCATTCACCGCCTGGTAGAACAGGCCGCGTTCGACGGTGTTGTCGTTGTATTGCAGGAACATCTCCACCGCCTCTTTCGCCTCTTCATACTGCTGCAAGGCGAGATAGATCAGCAGCTTCAACTCCAGGATGGTCAACTGGCCCCAGGCGGTGTTGTCGTCGAACTCGATGCCGATCAGGGTGGTGATATCGGTGTAGTCGTCCAGTTCGCTTTCCACCAGGCGCTCGACCAGCGCTTGCAAGCCGTCTTCATCCAGGCTGTGCAAGTTCAGGATATCGGCGCGGAAGAACAGCGCCTTGTTGGTGTTATCCCAGATCAGGTCGTCAACCGGATAGATTTCCGAATAGTCCGGCACCAGGATGCGGCAGGCCTTGGCGCCGATATGCTCGTAGACCGCCATATAGACCTGCTTGCCCATGCCTTCGAGAATGCCGAACAACGTGGCAGCCTCTTCGGCGTTGGAGTCTTCGCCCTGGCCGGAGAAGTCCCATTCCACGAACTCGTAGTCGGACTTGGCACTGAAGAAGCGCCACGACACCACGCCGCTGGAATCAATGAAGTGTTCAACAAAGTTGTTCGGCTCGGTGACCGCATGCCCTTCGAAGGTCGGCTGCGGCAAGTCGTTCAGGCCTTCGAAACTGCGGCCCTGGAGCAACTCGGTCAAGCTGCGCTCCAGCGCCACTTCCAGGCTTGGGTGGGCACCGAACGAGGCAAACACGCCCCCGGTGCGCGGGTTCATCAGGGTGACGCACATCACCGGGAATTCGCCGCCCAGGGAGGCATCCTTGACCAGCACCGGGAATCCCTGCTCTTCAAGGGCCTGGATACCGGCGAGGATGCCCGGGTATTTGGCCAGCACATGGGCCGGGACATCCGGCAGGGCGAATTCGCCTTCAATGATTTCGCGTTTGACCGCGCGCTCGAAGATCTCCGACAGGCACTGCACCTGGGCTTCGGCCAGGGTGTTACCGGCACTCATGCCGTTGCTCAGGTACAGGTTTTCGATCAGGTTGGAGGGGAAATACACCACCTCGCCGTCCGACTGACGCACGAAAGGCAACGAGACGATGCCACGCTCTTCATTGCCAGAGTTGGTATCGATCAGGTGCGAGCCACGCAATTCGCCATCGCGGTTGTAGATCTTCAGGCAGTACTCGTCGAGGATCTCAGGCGGCAGCGCATCTTTGCGGCCCGGCTTGAACCAGCGCTCATCCGGGTAATGCACAAACGCCGCGTTGGCGATGTCTTCGCCCCAGAACTGATCGTTGTAGAAAAAGTTGCAGTTCAGGCGCTCGATAAACTCGCCCAGGGCCGACGCCAGTGCGCCTTCCTTGGTCGCGCCCTTGCCGTTGGTAAAGCACATCGGCGAATGGGCATCGCGGATATGCAGCGACCAGACATTGGGCACGATATTGCGCCACGAGGCGATTTCAATCTTCATGCCCAGGCCGGCCAGAATCGCCGACATGTTGGCAATGGTCTGCTCCAGCGGCAGGTCCTTGCCCGCGATATAGGTGCCCGCTTCTGAAGCAGAAGCCGGCATCAACAATGCCTGGGCGTCGGCGTCGAGGTTTTCCACCTCTTCGATGACAAATTCAGGTCCGGCCTGCACCACCTTCTTGACCGTGCAGCGGTCAATGGAGCGCAGGATGCCTTGGCGATCCTTATCGGAAATATCCGCGGGCAACTCGACCTGGATCTTGAAGATCTGGTTGTAGCGGTTTTCCGGGTCGACAATGTTGTTCTGCGACAGGCGGATGTTGTCCGTGGGGATATTGCGCGTGCTGCAGTACAACTTCACAAAGTAAGCCGCGCACAACGCCGACGAAGCCAGGAAGTAGTCGAACGGACCGGGGGCCGAGCCATCGCCCTTGTAGCGAATCGGCTGGTCGGCCACCACGGTGAAGTCATCGAACTTGGCTTCAAGCCGGAGGTTGTCGAGAAAATTGACCTTGATTTCCATGCGGGATTACCAGAATAGCGGAGCAAACGAATTGGCCGCCATTATCCGGCTTTTGCGGCGCAAGTCTCCCCCTTACCCTAACAACCCCATCTCCTGCGCCCGCGCGACCGCCTGGGTGCGGCGCTCGACTCCCAGTTTGCTGTTGATATGACTGGCGTGGGTCTTGACGGTGTGCAGCGAGATAAACAGCTGGTTACTGATTTCCTGGTTGGAGCAGCCTTGGGCGATCAACTGCAGCACCGCCAGCTCTCGGGCGCTCAAGGTTTCGCTGGAATGGCTGGTTTCGACCGGCTCGCGCGGAGCAACCGCCGGCAGCAGGGCCCACAGGCTTTGCCGCAGCAGGTCATTCGGCGCCTGGCCCAGTTGCTCGCGCACCCAGTCGGGATAACGCTCCAACAGGCGCTGGAAGGGTTGCAACGCGCCGCCGCTCGCCACTTGCACGGCCCGGGCAAAAACCGGTCGGGCTGACGCTGCCTGGCCGTCATCCAGCAACAACAGCACGTGCTGGTTCAGGG
Organism: Pseudomonas sp. WS 5027; assembly: GCF_012985695.1. Taxonomy (NCBI): domain Bacteria; kingdom Pseudomonadati; phylum Pseudomonadota; class Gammaproteobacteria; order Pseudomonadales; family Pseudomonadaceae; genus Pseudomonas; species Pseudomonas sp. WS 5027. The sequence continues at coordinate 131,538 of NZ_JAAQWU010000009.1, forward strand.
CCATCACCGCGATCATCTGCTGGCCCTTGCCTTCAGCTTGCCGGGCGAGCGCATCGAGCCGACGCAGGGCGCTGTCGGAGTGACCACGAATGGCCTCCAGGGCCGCCTGTTGCAACTCGATATGTTGCGGCAGATGTGGATGAAACTCAGGGGCGGCGGCGGCCTGGTCGCCGTTATAGGTTTGCCCCAAGCGCACCAGCCAGGCATCGGCCAGGTCGGTACGTCCCTGGGCCAACCACAACTCGCATTTGATCAGGGTAATCATGGCCAGGTAGTAAATCGGCGGCACATCCCAGATATGCATCAGCCGCTCGGCTTCGGCCAGTTCGGCAAAGGCCTTGGGGAAGTCGCCACGGCGCCCCTCAAGATTGGCGATGACACAGTGGCCGATCAATACGCTGATATCCCGGCAGGCGCGGGCCTCGGCCAGCCCTGCGCGCAGGCGCAACAAGCCGGCTTCGGGCTGGCACCGCATCAACAACAGGAACCCTTCGTATAGCGATAGGCGCGCGCGCACCGCATACAGACGCTGGGATGCCAGGCCTTGCAAGCGTTGCAGACCCTCACGCACTTCCTCCAGGGAACGCAGGATTTCCCCGCGTGCCTGCAGCACCCGCGCCCGGTCGTAATGGGCCAAGGCCTCGAACAGCGGGTTGCCGACGCGTTGCGCCAGCTCCAGGGATTCGCGATTCAAGCCCCGCGCGCGCCACAGGTCAGCGTCGACGATGGCCAGGTTCGACAAGGTCGACAGGCACATCAAGCGCTGGCCATAACGCTTGTGCGGCAGGCTTTCCAGGGCTTCGCTGCAATACAGCTGGGTCAGTTCGCGATTGCCGCGCCCCCGGGCAATGATGCCGCTGAGGGCCAGCCATTGAGCGAGCATCGACTTCTGTGCCGTGGCGGACGGTGCCGGCAGGAAGCGGCTGAGATGGCTGGACAATTCTTCTGCGGCGTCCAACTGGCAGGCCAGCCCCAGCGCCCAGCTGTAGAGCACGATCAGGCGTGGCGTGCTGATCAACAGGCTATCGGGCAAGTCCATCTTCCAGCGCAGGAGCATGCCGACGTTCTGTTCGGCCAGCAGTTGCTCTTCGGACAGGTTCTGCACCAGGTTCGCCGCGACATCCAGATGCCCGGCGCGCAGGGCCTGTTCCACGGCCTCATCGAGCAAGCCCTGGGCATTGAACCAGCGACAAGCGCGCAAGTGCAGGCTGGCGGCCGGCAGCATCGCGTTCGGTGAGCGCCGGGTGCGCAGCAAATCGGAAAACAGGTGGTGATAGCGGTACCAGTGGCCCTGCTCGTCCAGCGGTACCAGGAATACCTGGTGGGCTTGCAGGTAACGCAGGATCTCCGCACTGTCATGGGCCTCGCGCACGGCGTCGCACAGCTCGCTGCAAAAACGCTCCTGGGACGCGGTGTCATAGAGGAAGGCCTGGACCTCTGGCGGCAGACAGTCGATTACCTCTTCCAGTAGATAGTCACGGATCAGCCCTTCCCCACCATGCAGGCCTTGGGGCAAGTCGGCCTCGCTGCCGGCTTCGGAGGCCGCCAGCAACCAAAAACGCAGGCCGGCAACCCAGCCTTCGCTGCGGCGGATCAGGTTGTCCAGCGCCTCACCGCGCAACGAACTGCTATGGCGGTCGAGCAAGGCCAGGGATTCATCGTTGGTCAGGCGCAGGTCCTGTTCGTGCAACTCCAGCAAGTGCCGGGACAAACGCAGCCGCGCCAGATGCCAATCGGGACGCTGGCGGCTGGTGACCAGCACCAACAGGCCATCGGGTAAATGGTTGAGAAAAAACTGCAGGCAGCGATCCAGCACCGGGCCCTGGGCCAGGTGGTAGTCATCCAGCACCAGTAACAAGGGCGCGCGCGTGGAAAGGCAGACGGTCAGTTCGTCGAGCAAGCCATCTAGCCACTCTTCAAAGGCAAAGGGCTGATGGCGCTGGCGCATTTTCAACAGGCCCAGGGCCTGGTTGCCTACCTGCGGGAAATACTGTTGCAGACCTTCCAGCAGACGCTCAAGAAAACGTCCCGGATCACTGTCCCGCGAACTGAGGCCCAGCCACAGACTTTGCCAGTGATCGGGCAGGCTTTGGCAAAACTCCACCGCCAGCGAGCTCTTGCCAAACCCGGCTGGCGCACTGACCAGCAGCAAACGGCCATCCAGGCCCGCGCTCAAACGCTCGCACAGGCGCGGGCGCAGCACATAGCCATCAGGCAGCGGGGGTCGATAGAAGCGCCCTTCCAGCGTGGGGATTACCGCACTGGCAGGCCCTTGAATAGGGGACAGATCAGTCATCGCCGGGCTCTTGTAGTAGGCTGTGGTCGGCATTGCAGATGTCCGCAGACTAGCGTTAAAAGCCGTCGCTTTGTAGATCTTTGCAACATTTGTCTGAAAAAGACTACAACAAGAAATAACCAGCGATGTTCAGGGCCCCCAAACAAATGTGGGAGCTGGCTTGCCTGCGATAGCATCGCCTCGGTATGTCAGATAGACCGAGGTGATGCCATCGCTGGCAAGCCAGCTCCCACAGGTGCGGACGTGTTTACCGCTGGTTAGCGAACACCCTCTTGGCGCAGGGCCGCCGGGGTGAAGTCTTTGGTGGTGGCAGTGAAGCCGAAGTCATAGGCCTTTTTCTCTTCGTTCTTCATGCCCAGTGCCAGGTAGCGGCCGGACTGCAGGTCGTAGAGGGTTTCGAGGGCGTACCACGGCACTTGCTTGTCGTAGTAGTTCTCGCCATGGGCTTCGGCCACGCGCCACAGTTGGCCACGACCGTCGTAATGGTCGATCACGGCCGCTTGCCAGGTGTCTTCGTCGATATAGAAGTCACGTTTGGCGTAGATATGACGCTGGCCTTCCTTCAGGGTCGCGACCACGTGCCAGACGCGGCGCAGTTCATAGCGTGCCAGGTCCTGGTTGATGTGGCCGGCCTTGATGATGTCGGCGTACTTGAGCTTCGGATCGTCGAGCTTGTAGCTGTTGGAAGCGATGTAGATTTCCTTCTTGCCTTCCAGCTTCCAGTCGTAACGATCCGGCGCACCGTTGTACATGTCGAGGTTGTCGGAGGTACGCAGGCCATCGGCAGCGGTACCCGGCCCGTCATAGGACACTTGCGGCGCACGACGCACACGGCGCTGACCGGCGTTGTAGACCCACGCCGCACGCGGCTCCTTCACCTGGTCCAGAGTCTCGTGTACCAGCAATACACCACCGGCCAGACGCGCCGGTGCAGTCACTTGCTGCTTGAAGTAGAACAGGATGTTGCCCGGGTTGGCCGGATCGTAGTCCTTCATCTTGTCGCGGAACACGAACTGATCCTGGAAGTACACCAGGCTGTACGAGCCGTTGGCCTGCGGCGTGGCCTGGGTCACCAGACGCGTCACGCTGCCGCCGCGATAGCGGGTGATGTGGTTCCAGATCACCTCGACCCCGGTTTTCGGGATCGGGAACGGAATCGCGGTCTCGAAATTTTCCAGGCCGTTACCGCCACCTACCAGGTTGGTATTGGTGGCGTTTTTCTTGATGGAGGCGAACACTTCCGCAGGCACAGTGGCGCCGCGATGGGTGGTGTACACCGGCATCTTGAAGGTTTCGGGGTAGCGCTTGAACATCGCGTACTGCCCCGGCGCCAGCTTGTCTTTGTACTGCTCGACGTTCTGCGCGGTGATGGTGAACTGTGGCTGTTCGCTGGCATACGGGTTGGCCAGGAAGCCCTTGGCATCCACGGCGCCGGCGTTGGTTGGCAGGGGTTTCCAGGCCGGGATAGTGCCGGCGGCGTTGCCGGCCATTTCCGCGCCCATCGGGGTCAGCGTGGTGCCCAGCTTGGCGGCTTCATCCGCCGAGACAGCCGCCATGACGCTGCTGGCCATGATCGACAGTCCCAGCACGCCCACGTGCAACAGACTTTTGGTTATTTTCATGTTCTGGTCTTCCTGAAATGCAGTGTGCTTAGAAGTTCGCGCCGAAGCTCAGGGCCAAGAAGTCGCGGTCCTTCGAGGTGTTGTAGTCGCCACCAAAGAAGTTGGTGTAGGCCAGGCTCGCGGTGTAGGTGTTCTGGTATTCCGCGTCCAGCCCCAGGCTCACCGCTTTACGACCTTCTTCGAAGTTGCCGCCAGGACCTGGCGAGTAACCGCTCACGTCATGGGACCAGGCCACACTAGGCTTGAGGTTCACACCGGCGAACACATCCGGGTATTCCCAGATGGCGCGGCCGCGATAGCCCCAGGATGTAGCAGTGGTGAAGCCGTCGTTGTTACAGTTCTTGGAAAGATTACTGGCGTCTGTGCCTGGACCCGCGCCACCGATGGTGCCGGTGTTCAGGATCTGCGAGCAGGTATTCGCGCCGCCCGTGCTAGGCAACGCGCCCGGGCCGTAGACCGGGTCACGGCCATAACGAATCTTCGATGAGCTCTCAAGCCCGCCGACATGCGTCACCCCTACTTCACCGACCACGGTCAGACGACTGGCACCCATTACCTGATCGAAGAAGTGGGTCAGCGTGGTCTGGAACTGGGTGATTTCCTTGCGACGATAACCATGCATATCCTCCCCAGGCACACCATTGAGCAGGGATGCGTTGCCGTAAATGCCCTTCAATGGTTTAACAGCGGAGTACAGGATATCGGTGGTGTTGAGCTGTACCGGAGCATTCGGGCGATAGCTCACCTCACCGCTCCATGCGGTGCCGGTAGGCAGTGTGGTAGAGAAGCTCAAGCCGTACAAACGGATGTCTTCCGGGTACTCGATGAAATACTTGGAGTTACCCGCAATGAACACGGGTGCCAACTGACCGAAGCCAGGTGCCATGGCATAAGCTGACGCAGGTGCTGCCGTCGCGCTGAAGATCGGCGCCCGGCTGTGGTAGTTCATGAAGTAAGCGCCGAATTCGGTATCCAGCGGCTCAAAGTTATAGTGCATCGCGGCGCCGAACTGGCCGCTGTCACGTGCATCCCGGTCAGCACTGCGACGAACCAGGGTGCCCTCGTTGTTAATGTCCATGCCCATGCGATCAAATACCGCCAATGCGCCGCGTCCTGGGGCCGTTGCCGCAATGGTCGAGCGCTTGGCCAGCAGGCGCAGGTTGTCGCTGCAACCATCAGACACCACATCCGGCTGGGAGAAGAACGTCCCGCAGTTATCGGTAACCGTCTGGTCCCATTCCAACTGATAGAAGGCTTCTGCCGACAGGTTATCGGTCAAGGATTGCGACACGTAGAACATGTTGACCGGAATCAGGCCTTCCTTGATTTCGGCGCCCGGACGACGGAACGCAGACACGTCGATCGGGTTGACGGAGTTGATACCGCCGCCGATGAAGGTACTTTCACCCCAGCTCACTACTTGCTTACCAAAGCGCACCGAACCCGGGGCATCGGCAATGGAATAGTTGTGATAGATGAAAGCGTCGAGGATCTGCCCGCCAGAGGACTTGGCGCCCTCTTTGCGGTTGTGATCACTGATGTCCTTGAACTCGCGGCTCTCATCCTTGAGTTCAAAGTCATACCAATATTTGCCACGCACAAACACACCGGTATCGCCGTACTTCAGTTCCAGGTCATGGATACCCTTGAAGATCTTCGAGAACGTCTCCCCACGCTTGAAGTTCAAGTGACCGTCATCGGAGGTCTGCGACAGCCCCTTGCCGCCGTTGTTGACACCAATCAGGTCGCGATCGGGCTTGGCCGTGCTCCAGCTGGCCCCCACCGACAGGGACGAGTCGAAGCTGCCTTCGACTTCACCGATGTTGAAACTAACGCCGAATGCGGGCCCGGCGAGGGTCGAGGCAAGACTGACCGCCAGGGGTAATCTCGCCCGGCGCCAGAACTGATTTACTGAGGTCATCGACGCTACTCCATGTGCATTTTATTGTTATGGCAGTGAGCCTTTTCAAACATGCTTGTAACAGCCGGAATACAACGATTCCAATGCCAGACAGCCGCCGGACCACCCAGGACCGCAGCGCCGCATACTTGAAAAACTCTGGGAGGGACTATAGCCAGCAGGGGGTATCGCTTGATCCCTCTAAAGTGTGATTTGCATCACCAACCCGTCTGCAACAGCCCTTTCGCCATGTCAGCGAAGGCTGACGCGAGAGAGGATGGCTCAAATCTGGGAAATGACAAGGCGAAGGCTTGTGATAGAGCATTGCCGTGCCCGAACGGGCACGGCGCAAAGGGTCAGAGCGTGGAAAGGAAGGTGCTGTTGTTGGCCTGCCATTCGATGATGTCGATACGGATACGTTTCTTGTCCAGCTTGCCGACGCTGGTCTTGGGAATTTCCGTAACAATGGCAATCTGACTTGGAATCGCCCACTTACTCAGGTGGCCCTGCTCGACATACGGTTTGAGGTGCTCTTTGAGTTCACGGGCGCCAATCCCGTGGCCTTCACGGACCACCAACAGCGCAAACGGGCGCTCGCCCCACTGCGGGTCGGCAATCCCGACCACCGCTACTTCGCGTACCGCCGGGTGCCGGCTGACCAGGTCTTCGAGGGCCAGGGAAGAAATCCATTCGCCGCCAGTCTTGATCACGTCCTTGATGCGATCGCGAATATCGATCACGCCGAAGGCATCCAGGGTGGCCACGTCGCCCGTGTGCATCCAGCCACCGTCCCAAAGCTCGGCGCCCTTCTGCGGCTCGTTGAAATAGCCTTCGCTGAGCCACGGCGCACGCAGCACCAGTTCGCCTTGGGACTCGCCATCGGCCGGGAGGAAATTGCCATCCCCATCGATGATCGCGGCCTCCACCAAAGGCCCCGGCACACCGGCCTTGATCCGATAGGTCGTGCGCTCGTCTTCGGTGCCGGCCATCAGCTCTTCATTGAGGTGGGCACAGGAAACCAGCGGCCCGGTCTCGGACATGCCGTAGGCCGCGGTCAACTGGATGCCACGGGCCTTGGCCGCTTCATACAGCGAGCGGTTGAGCGCGCTGCCGCCAATCACGATTTTCCAGCCGCCAAAATCCACACCCTGGGCGGCCTTGGCGTTGAGCAGCATCTGCAGGATGGTCGGCACGCAGTGGGAGAACGTCACCTTTTCCTTGCGCCACAATTCCACCAGGTATTCCGGATCGTAGCGGCCCGGGTAGACCTGCTTCAGGCCGAGCATGGTCGCCACATACGGCAAGCCCCAGGCGTGCACGTGGAACATCGGCGTGATTGGCATGTACACATCGTTGGTGCCCAGCAGACGCACGCTGTCGACGCTGCCCATGATGGTCGCCACGCCGATGGTGTGCAGCACCAGTTGGCGGTGGGTGAAATACACACCCTTGGGGTTACCGGTGGTACCCGTGGTGTAGAAGGTGGTGGCCACCGAATGCTCGTCGAAATCCTCGAAGGTGTATTGAGTGCTGGCAGCGGCCAGCAGGGTTTCGTACTCACCCACCAGGTTGGGCAGGTCGGCGGTTTTCTCGTCGCCATCGGTCAACAGCAGAGTCTTGTCGACCGTGGTCAACTGCCCGGCAATCGCCTGGTACAGCCCGACGAACTCGCTGTTGACCAGCACAAAGCGGTCTTCGGCGTGGTTCATCGTGTAGAGGATCTGCTCCGGCGACAGGCGCACGTTGATGGTGTGGATTACCGCGCCAATCATCGGGATGGCGAACATGCATTCCAGGTAACGGTGGCTGTCCCAGTCCATCACGGCCACGGTATCACCGGCCTTGACCCCAGCTGCGGTGAGCACATTGGCCAGGCGGGCGACACGTTCGATCAGGGTTGGGTAGGTGTAGCGCAGCTTGTCGCGGTAGACGATTTCCCGGGTTTTCTCGTAGCGGGCACCCGACATCAACAGGCGCTTGATCAACAGCGGGTATTGGTAGGCGCCTTCGGCGGGCGGGATAACACGAGTCTGCAACATACGAATCCCTTTTTATGACTGCACGGTCTTGGCTAAAGGATTTGCACTGTAGAGACGTTGCACGCCGGCCAAATCAGCCGAAGGAATGATTTGTAGAACGCAATGAATGCTAGCTTTGCGCCAGCATTCATTCACGAATGGCGCGCCTAGCGCTCGGTGAGAGCCACTTTCACACCGATGGCAATCAGCACCGCCCCCATGCTCCGATCAAACCAATGGCCCATGCGCGCAAAGCCGGCGCGCACGCGCTGTTGGCTGAACAACATCGCCACCATGCAGAACCACAGGGCGGTGGCCACGGCCAGGTACAGGCCATAACCGGCCTGGATTGCCAACGGCGTGTGAGGATTGATCACCACGGTGAACAGCGACAGGAAAAACAGCGTGGCCTTGGGGTTCAGGCCATTGGTCACAAAACCCGAGGTAAAGGCACCACGAGCACTGCGCTCACCCACTTCACGGTGCAGCTCTTCTTCACTGGCAGGCTTGGCCGGCTGCGCACGCAAGGCCTTGAAGCCGATATACAACAGGTAGGCCGCCGCCGCCCATTTCAAGGCGTTGAACAGCACAATGGACTGGGACACGATCAAGCCGATACCGAGCAGCGAGTAGCCAACATGGAGGAAAATCGCCGAGCCGACGCCCAGCGCCGTCCAGGTGCCAGCGCGTCGGCCATGGGTCACGCTCTCGCGCACCACCACGGCAAAGTCTGGCCCGGGACTGGCCACGGCCAGCAGGTGAATCAACGCCACGGTCAAAAACTCGGTGAGGTACATGCACACTCCAAGAAGTAACTGATTATTTCATCTGGTAGGCTCGGCAGATTACGCCTTCGAACCCTGTCGCAAAAGGTACAGTTGATGACGAACAATCGCCGCGCCGTCTTCCTTGATCACCCGTCCCTGGACCAGGGGGACCTTGACCTCAGCGAATTACGGGAAGTTTTCAGCGACTTGCAGTTGTGTGAGCAGACCTCGGCGGATCAGGTGGTCGAGCGCCTGCAAGGTGCCCAGGTAGCGATCAGTAACAAGATCCTGCTCAACGCCCAGACCCTGGCCGCCTGCCCCGACCTGAAGCTGATCCTGATCGCCGCCACAGGCACCAACAACGTCGACCTGGCCGCCGCCCGCGCCCAGGGTATTACCGTAAGTAACTGCCAGGGCTACGGCACGCCATCGGTGGCGCAACATACGATCATGCTGCTGCTCAACCTCGCCACACGCCTGAAGGACTATCAAAAAGACGTCGACGCCGGCCTGTGGCAGCAAGCCAAGCAGTTCTGCCTGCTGGATTACCCGATTGTCGAGTTGGAAGGCAAAACCCTGGGTTTGCTCGGCCACGGCGAACTGGGCGGGGCCGTCGCGCGCCTGGCCGAAGCCTTTGGCATGCGCGTGGTACTGGGAGCCATTCCTGGCCGCCCGGCCCGTGCAGATCGAGTGCCACTGGATGAACTGCTGCCGCAAATCGACGCCCTGACCCTGCATTGCCCGCTCAACGAACACACCCGTCACTTTATCGGTGTCCGCGAGTTGGCGCTGCTCAAGCCGGGGGCGTTCGTGGTCAACACCGCGCGCGGCAGCCTGATCGATGAGCAAGCCTTGGCAGACGCCTTGCGCGGCGGTCATCTGGGCGGTGCAGCCACCGATGTGCTGAGCGTCGAACCGCCAACCAGCGGCAACCCGCTGCTGGCCGGCGACATCCCACGGCTGATCATCACCCCCCACAGTGCCTGGGGCAGTCGCGAAGCGCGGCAACGGATCGTCGGCCAATTGACCGAAAACGCCCGGGGCTTTTTCAGCGGCGCACCGCAGCGCGTCGTCAGTTGATAAACTGCGCTCCTTTTTCAGGGAGCAGACCATGGATCCGCGCAGTGAAGTACTGCTTCGTCAGGCCGAACTTTTTCAAGGCAACGTGTTGCTGGCCGGCCTGCCCGCCGATGACCTGCTGGGGCGCCTGCCCAATGCCCATGGCTGGTGCTGGCATGCCGGCGATCAGGCGGCGCTGGATGCGCGGTTTGCCGAGCGCAGCCATTTCGGGGTGAATGTACCGCAGCGTCCATTCGACACGGCGGTGGTGTTCCTGCCCAAGTCCAAGGATCTGGCCGACTACATCCTCAAGGCCGTGGCGGCACGGCTGCCGGGTGCCGAGCTGTACCTGGTGGGCGAAAAACGCGGCGGCATCGAAAGCGCCGCCAAGCAACTCAACGCCTTTGGCAAACCACGCAAGCTCGACAATGCGCGACACTGCCAACTGTGGCTGGCCACCGTGGCCAACACTCCGGCGGCGCCGGAGCTGACGAGCCTGGCCCAAGTGTTTGAAGTACCACTGGCCGACGGCCCGCTCAAGGTCGTCAGCCTGCCCGGCGTGTTCAGCCATGGCCGGCTGGATCGCGGCACCGCCCTGTTGTTGGACCACCTGGACAAACTGCCCAGCGGTCATCTGCTGGACTTCGGCTGTGGCGCCGGCGTGTTGGGCGCTGCGGTCAAGCGGCGCTACCCGCACAACACCGTGACCCTGCTTGATGTGGACGCCTTCGCCACCGCCAGCAGTCGCCTGACCCTGGAGGCCAATGGCCTGGAAGGCGAAGTGCTGACCGGCGATGGCATCGATGCCGCGCCCATGGGCCTGGATGCAATTCTGAGCAACCCGCCGTTCCATGTCGGGGTGCACACGGATTATTTCGCAACGGAAAACCTGCTGCGAAAAGCACGCCAACATCTGAAAAACGGCGGCGAACTTCGGCTAGTCGCCAATAGCTTCCTGAAGTACCAGCCGCTGATCGAAGAGCACCTGGGCGTGTGCGCAGTCAAGGCTGAGGGCCAGGGTTTTCGTATCTACCGGGCCAAGCGCGGCTGACGGGCGTTTGAAAAAGAAGGCTTGCCGAATGGATTTTGCCAAGGCAGAATCCGCTCCGTCCTAGGGGAGTAGTCTCCCACGAGCAACATGCTCGTCCGGCATACGTCAACATACTTGGTCAGCAGACCATGGCGTATGCGACCCAGGAGTCCGCACAGACGGACCGGGGTTTGACAAGACCTATGACACGCACACCTTACCCGGGGCGGGAAGGCTGTACGTGTCATAGCCGTGTCGACCCGCCCCTGGAAACCTACCTGATGCTGGATTCACTTCTCGTTCCTACCGCAATCGTGGCCTTGGCCGAAATCGGCGACAAGACGCAGTTGCTCGCACTTATTCTCGCCGCACGCTTTCGCAAACCCTGGCCGATCATCGCCGGCATCATCGCCGCGACCCTGGCCAACCACGCCGCCGCCGGTGCCGTGGGCGCCTGGTTCGGCAGTTTCTTCTCGGATGCGGTGCTGCACTGGATCCTCGCCGCCAGCTTCTGCGCCACGGCCCTGTGGACCCTGGTGCCGGACAAGCTCGACGATGATGAAGCCAGTACTTCACGCAAGTTCGGGCCGTTCCTGACCACCCTGATTGCGTTCTTTATCGCGGAAATCGGTGACAAGACGCAGATCGCCACAGTGATGCTGGCGGCGCAATATCCGGAGTTGTGGCTGGTGATTATCGGCACCACCTTAGGGATGCTGATTGCCAACGTGCCGGTGGTTCTGGCGGGGAATTTCGCGGCGGAGAAACTGCCCTTGACCCTGATTCGGCGCCTGGCGGCCTCGGCGTTCTTCATCCTGGCGCTGGTGGCGGTGTACAAGGCCATGCAAAGCAGCGGCTGGATCTGACCTGCGGGCCTGTGTGGGAGCGGGCTTGTCCGCGATAACAGTGGCTCAGTTGATAAATACGTGACTGATACACCGCTATCGCAGGCAAGCCAGCTCCCACATTTGGAGCTTCACAAGGCCTGAATTATCAGGACTTCTTGGCCTGCTGGTACAGCGGCATCACCTTGGGAATCGCCGCCTGCAACGAGGCGATCCGGCTGCTGGAGGCCGGGTGAGTGCTCATGAACTCAGGCGGTGCGCCTTCCGAGGCCTTGGCCATCTTGTTCCACAGCGTGATCGCGGCGTTCGGGTTGTAACCGGCGCGGGCTGAAAGCTCCAGGCCAATCAGGTCGGCTTCGTTTTCATTGCTGCGGCTGTTGGGCAAGGTCATGCCGTAGTTGGCCACGGTGTCGGCCAGCGCCATGCTGTCCTGACCCAGGCCCAGCAATGCGCCGGCGCCCTGCTTGGCCATCTCGATGCCATAGGCCTTGGACATGGCTTCGCGGCCATGTTCACGCAGAGCATGGGCAATTTCATGGCCCATGACCGCCGCCAACTCGTCATCGGTCAACTTGAGCGTGTCGATCAACCCGCTGTAGACAAAGATCTTGCCGCCAGGCCCGCAGTTGGCGTTCATCTCGTCGCTCTTGATCAGGTTCACTTCCCACTTCCACTGCGCCGCATCCGGGCGGAAGGTAGGCGCCTGAGCGATCAGCCGCTTGGCGATGGCCTGCACGCGCTTGGCGTTGGCGCTGGTCTTGTCCACCAGGCCCTTGCCACTGGCTTCGCCCAGGGTCTGCTGGTACGACTGCGCGTACATCTGGTCGACTTCCTGGCTCGACAGCATGCTGAACATGTACTGCTTGCGCTCCACACCCACGGCACCGCCGCTGGTGGTGTTGACCGACTGGCAACCGGCGAGCAGCAAGGCTGCGCTCAATGCCGTTACCGCCAAATATTTTTTCATGCACATTCTCCCTGAAAACATGGCGCGTATCGTAGGCCCTCCTCTGTATCGGCGCCAGATACACCTGACGCTTAACCGTTAAATTTCAGACGACGCCTACGCCTACGACCATTCTATTTACGACATCCCGAACGCTTTTGCCGGACACCCCCTCATGTGTGTCAGGCCGGTGGCCGATATAAGGAGGCAGACCATGCCCCCAGCGCCCGGAGCCATCATGAAATTCAAGTCGATTCAGTTTTCTGTCGCAGCATTGGCCGGGGCCATTGTCCTGAGCGTCGTGGCGGCCCTGGTGCTGTACGCATTGTTTGCCGGCGCGCGGACCCAGGAAATGGTGCAGGAACGCACCCAGGCGCAATTCGAGCAAATCATCGAGCAACGCCTTACGGCATTGGCGCAAACCCAGGCCACGTTGATCCAGCGCGAACTGGAAGCGCCACTGGTGACCGCCAAGGGCCTGGCTACCACCAATGCGCTGATGGGCATGAAAGACCCAAGCGGCGCCGCCCCGTTGCAGGTCGGCCGTGAACAACTGATCAACTTGCTGCACGAAACCGTGGTGCGCAACCCGAAAATCCTCGGTTCCTATATAGCCTGGGAACCCAATGCCATCGACCACAACGACGCCAATTACCTGAACTCCACCGTCGTTGGTGTCGAACCCACCAACGGGCGCTTCATGCCCTGGTGGTTCCGCAACCAGGACGGCAGCCTGGGCCTGGAAAAACTTGCCGACCTGACTGACCAGAAAATCCTCTCCACCGGCATTCGCGCCAGCGAGTATTACCTCTGCTCCAAGGAAACCCTGAAGCCTTGCGCCATCGACCCCGCCCCCTATCGTGTAGGTAACACCACGGTGATGCTGGCCTCGTTTATCGAACCGATCATGATCGACGGCGCGTTCCAGGGCATCGTCGGCGCCGACCTGTCGGTGAACTTCATCCAGGAAATGCTCACCGCAGCCGACCAGAAGCTTTACAACGGCGCCGGTGAAATGGCACTGATTTCCAGTAACGGCCGCCTGGTCGCCTACACCAAGGACCCGAGCAAACTGGGGGAAAAGGCCAGCGATCTGCTCGCCAAAAAAGAACTGGAAAACCTCGGCCAACTGAAAATCGGCGACGTGCGCTACGACATCGACCAGGCCAACGGGCAAATCGAGTTGTTCCTGCCGTTCAACATCGGCCAGACCGATGCGCGCTGGACCCTGATGCTGCAACTGCCCCTGGGCGCGGTAATGGCCGACCTGCACACCCTGCAAAGCGACCTCGATGCCCAGCGCAAAACCGATATCTTCGGCATGACCATGGTCGGCCTGTTGATTGCGGGCATCGGCCTGCTGGTGATCTGGCTGGTGGGCCATGGCATTGCACGGCCGCTCAAGCAAATGGTGGCGATGCTCAATGACATCGCCCAAGGCGAAGGCGACCTGACGCGCCGCCTGACCAGTGACCGCGCCGATGAACTGGGCGCGATTGCCGCGGGTTTCAACACCTTCCTGATCAAGCTGCAGGGCATGATTACCCAGGTGGTCAGTTCGGTGCAGAAGGTCAGCGACTCGTCGGAGCACACCGCCGATATCGCCATCCGCACCAACCAAGGCGTACACAAACAAATGGCCGAGATCGACCAGGTCGCCACCGCCGTGCACGAAATGACCGCCACCGCCCAGGACGTGGCGCGCAACGCCACCCAGGCCGCACAAGCCGCCACCCACGCCGACCAGGCCGCGAGCCAGGGCATGCAGATTGTGCGCGACACCTCCACGTCCATCGGCGCCCTGGCCCTGGAGATCGGCAAGGCCGTTGGCGTGGTCCAGGCCCTGGCCAAGGACAGCGAAAACATCAATGCAATCCTGACCGCCATCCGCGGCATTGCCGAGCAGACCAACCTGCTGGCCCTCAACGCCGCGATCGAAGCTGCCCGGGCCGGCGAACAGGGCCGGGGGTTTGCGGTGGTAGCCGACGAAGTACGCAACCTGGCGCAGAAAACCCAGAAGGCCACCGAAGAAATCCAGACCATGATCCAGCAATTGCAGCAAGGCACGCGGGATGTGGTGCGGGTCATGGAAGACAGCCAGCAGCGCACCGATGAAAGCGTGCAACATGCTGCCAAGGCCGCCCAGGCTTTGGAGACCATCACCCAGGCCGTATCGGTGATCAATGACATGAACACGCAGATTGCCAGTGCGGCGGAAGAACAGAGCGCGGTGGCCGAGGACATTAACCGCAATGTGATCAATATCGGCCAGGTGGCCAATGAAGTGGCTGGTGGTGCCGATGAGTCCAGTGCCGCGAGTGCGGGGCTGACCCAGTTGGCGGAGCAGCAGCGGCGGTTGATCAATCAGTTCAAGGTCTGACGGCTGCAGCGGCCTTTAGGGCCTCATCGCTGGCACGCCAGCTCCCGCGTGTGATGTGTGAATACATTCAAATGTGGGAGCGAGCTTGCTCGCGATGAGGCCAGCCAAAACAACCAAGTACTGGCAGACTCACCCCGGAGTAAGGCATTCCGGGCCATTGAGCTTGGGATCATTGACCATATTTGCCAGCACCCGCTCACGCAACGCGGTGGGCTCACCGGCCAGCAATCCCTGCAACACATGCAACGGCGTCTCGGGGTCCAGCCACGCTTCCTGACCTGCCGCATCCAGAATCAACGGCCGGCGCTGGCTCTGCGCCGCCTGGGTGACCACCGCCGCACTCAGCCACACCTGCTCCTGCACCGGGTAAGCCTCCCAGATCGCCGCGAAAAACAGGGTCGAACCCTCCCCCGGCGTCAACCAGTAAGGGCGCTTGCGCTGGGTGCCGCGCCACTCATAAAAGCCATTGGCCGGCAGCAGACAACGGCGCAGACGAAAGGCCTCGCGAAACATCGGCTGTTCGGCCAGGGTTTCGGCGCGGGCGTGGGCCGGGGTGCGGGACAGATCGGTCAACCACGGTGGCGTCAGCCCCCAACGTGCCCGCGCCAGGGTGCGCTGGCCGTCAGTGGCGCGCTGGATCAGCACCGAATCATTGGGGGAAATATTCCACTGGGCCTGTTGATCCGCCGGGAAACCCGGCAAGGCGGCAAAGGCTTGATTCCAGCGAAACAGGGCATAACGTCCACACATGGGGCAACACGACTCTTGGGTAAACCGATCGACAGCCTAACAGACCAACACGTCGGGGTAGCTGTCGGGTTCATCGCCGGGCAACGGTTGCGCACCGATGTACGCAGTGATCAGCTCGCGGGCACAGGTAGCCTGGTCGTTCTCTACTTCCAGGCCCAACAGGCCGAAAATCGGCAGCTCCCCCGTGCCACCGAGCAAATGACGCCCCACCAGATGGGCATCAATGCCTTCGCTGGCGAGCATTTTTTGCAACAACTCACCTTCCATCAGGTTTTCCGGCTCGTAGATTCGTTGCATG
This sequence comes from Pseudomonas sp. WS 5027, assembly GCF_012985695.1. NCBI lineage: Bacteria > Pseudomonadati > Pseudomonadota > Gammaproteobacteria > Pseudomonadales > Pseudomonadaceae > Pseudomonas > Pseudomonas sp. WS 5027. The sequence continues at coordinate 147,449 of NZ_JAAQWU010000009.1, forward strand.
GCCGCCCCCTTTACTCATTCTCGCTGCGTACTTCGAGCATCCATTCGTCGCCGTGAACCTGCAGGTCGAAAATGATCGGCCGACAGCACACCTGGCAGTCTTCTATATAGTTCTGGTCACCACCGGACAAGTCCACGCTTGTCTCGATCCGTTCACCACAATAAGGACAATCGTACAGCGCACTTTCGAGCATCGCGGTCTCCCAGGTGACTTGTGCGTATAATCGCCGGTCTATTTGCAGGGCTTTTTCGTTTGATGCCATTTGTTCAGACCTCGCCCTGTCACTTATCGATCCAAACCTTTACTTACCCTAGCCGTTTCTAACAAGAGAGCATGATGGGCGAATTCGATACCATCCGACCTTACAACGACAGCGAAGTCCCGGCAGTGCTGGCCCGGCTGTTCAGTGACAAGGCCTTTCTGGACATCCTGACCCACTTTCGCTTCCCGCGCTTTGCCGGTGCCTTTGGCTGGCTGCTCAAGCCGCTGATCGCCCAGAAGCTGCGCCGTGAGTTCGCCGGCGTCACCACCGTCGCCACCTTGCAGGACAAAGTCGAGTTTTACGTCGACCACACCATTGACCGGGCGACCGACGGCGTCACCTATACCGGGGTCGAGCAGCTCAAGTCCGGCACGGCCTACGTGTTCCTGGCCAATCACCGCGATATCGTGATGGACCCGGCGTTCGTCAACTATGCGGTGTACCACGCCGGCCTGCCAACACCGCGTATTGCCATCGGTGACAACCTGCTGCAGAAGCCGTTTGTCAGCGACCTGATGCGCCTGAACAAGAGTTTTATCGTGCATCGCTCCATCACCGGGCGACGCGAGAAAATGGCGGCTTATCAGTTGCTGTCGGCTTACATCAACCATTCGATCCGCAATGACTGCCAGTCGATCTGGATCGCCCAGGCCGAAGGTCGCGCCAAGGATGGGGATGATCGCACCGAGTCGGCGATCCTCAAGATGTTCCATATGAGCCGCAAGGACGAGCCATTCGCCGACGTCATCCTGTCGTTGAACCTGACACCCGTGTCCATCAGCTACGAATACGACCCGTGCGACGCGGCCAAGGCTCGGGAGCTGTACATCCGCGCCACTACCGGCACCTACACCAAGGCGCCAGGTGAGGATGACGTGAGCATTGCCCTGGGCATCACCGGCTACAAGGGCCGGGTCCATATCAACTTTGCGCCGCCGATTACCGAGCGTTTTGAAGACACCAAGCTGCTGGCCATCGAGATGGATCGGCAGATTCTCGGCGGGTATCGCTTGTTTCCAGTGCACTACCTGGCATATGCACAGTGGAGCGAGGCCGACCCGCAATTGCAGGTGCCGACGGCTGCCGAGGTATTCCCGGCGGACGAGCTGGCGAAAGCGAAAGCAGAGTGGGAACGGCGCTTGAATGCCTGCCCGGCAGAGCACCGACCGTATCTGGTGCTGCAATATGCGACGCCAGTGCGTAATCAGTACCGGGTCAAAGCAGGGATCCCCCTGTAAACACCCGTCTAAATGTGGGAGCGGGCTTGCTCGCGAAAGCGGTGGATCAGTCAAATCTGTACTAACTGATCCACCGCTTTCGCGAGCAAGCCCGCTCCCACAGTTGTTTTGTGGTGTTTTTACAGCCGAGTGCTGAGCCAGGACAGCAGCAGCGCCAGGCTAAGACAGGCAAAACCGATGCGATAGCCAAGGCGATGACTGCGCTCGGTGCGCACATCCAGAAACAACATCGGCTGGTCGATCGCCCGCTCTTCGCTCTGTGCGGCCAGATTGGCCATCGCGCGTTGTTCCCGCAGGCGCGTGACGAACAGCAGCCCGGCGCCAGGGCACGCAATCAGCAGTGCAGCGGTATTGATCAGTAGCGCAGGCAACGGCATTTCAGACCCCAGTGTGACAGTTATCCATCCAAATGCGCTCTCCCGCGCATTGCAGCTCCCTGCCCCCATTGACGACTAATGTATCGAGTAATTTACAGCGTCACCTGAACGTCACCTTAACAAGCCACCCTGTTGCCCTTCGTACACTCAGGAGCTTGTCATGTTGCATGCGCAGAACCAGGATCGGCTGTACCTGATCGCCCCAAGCGATGAGCAAGAGGCGCTGGTCGGTGGCCTGGCGTTCAATGTCCAGGACCGGCACTGGCTGGTGTATTGCGCCCTCGGCGGGCATCAACATGCCGACCTGCCGGAGCTGGATCTGCTGACTGGAGTGAGTGTGCTGGACTTTTATGTCGAAACGGCGGCATGACGCCAGCAGGCACAAAAAAGCCGGGCCCGTGACCGGGCCCGGCTTTTTTACTAGCGATTATTGCGAGCTGAGGATCTGGCCGATGCTTGGATCCTTGAACAGACGCGTCAGGGCATCACTCAACACGTCGCTGACCAGCTTGGTGTTGGTTTCCTGGTTCGGCGCCATGCCGAAGCGCTGGTCCAGGGACGCACCGTAACGGCCGCTGTAGCGGCGGTTGCCGGCCGACACATCAGAGCGGAAGGTCGCGCCAATGGTGGCTTCGGTCACGTACAGGCCTTCCTTGGGCGACTGGTACTTCAGCTCGGCCAGGGTCACGGTCAACTGCGGTGCGCCTGGCGAGTTGCTGGTCGGGGTGAAGCCCAGCAGACGCACAGCCGCTTCGGCCTGGGCTTGCAGCTTGGGCAGCACGTCGGCACCAGTCACCGTGATGGAGCTGGTTTCCGGGTACAAGCCACCGCGAGTGCCCAGGGTCGGCGACGGACGACCGTCAACCACCCGCACCGAGACCGGCTGGCCGTGGCCCACAGGCGCCAGCTGCGTAGTGAGCTTGGGTTGCGGGCTGAGTTGCTGCGGGCTGTGGGCGCAGCCAACCAGGGTCAAGCTGGTCACAGTGATCAAACCGAACAACAGGCGTTGCAACATGCTTTTCTCTCCAGAATTCAGGTACCGACAGGCCGGCAGTATAGCGGCGCGCCACTGTCGGGAACTAGCGCCAGTTACAACCTCAGACCCAGGCCCGCCGGCAGCGGTTCAGTGTCACCGATATGTCATGCTGGGCTGGCATGCTTGCCCCCATTCTCAGGAGGCCAACCATGCTCAATCTTCTCTGGCGCTTTTTCGCTCGCACACCCGCCCATCGCAACTTTGCCCTGCTCGACCAGCAAGGTCGCTGCCAGGCATTCAAGCAGTGCAGCCAGCCCCCCGTAGGCGAAGGCTGGGTCGAAGTCGCAGAGATCCGCCTGAGCTGGATGCACCATCCCCTGCCCGCCCGCGCACGCGTCAGCCCGCGTCGCGCACGGTCATCCCACCGCCTGCCGTTGACCGCCTGACCGAAGCGCTAATAAAAGTCATAAAACACGTCCATTTCCCCGCAGTTCTTCGCTACAATCTCCCCCCGATTATAAGGACGTCTCCTGATCGGGCCTCGCAGCATCGCTAATGCCTTGGTATTAGCTCCCCCGCACCGCCCACAGAGAGCCGCCCACACAGATCGAGTGAAGCTGGCGAGCTGGCTGTTTTGTCTGCAAACCTGCGCCTTTACCGAATCTGCCAGAGCTGCCATTGCGCTCGGCCACTTGAGTTGTTTGCCCGTTATGCCGCGTGTCGGCAGTGATTTCGGGCCAGGTGCCAGACTGGGCAGCCCTTTTTTGAGGTTCACGTCTTCAAAAGAGCGTGAAAAAAACGGGTTTTCACAACTTCACAAGAGTGTGGCGAGCAAATGAATAGTTTTGCGTTTGTACAAGCACCATCAACGTCTGGCACTGCCCAACCACACAGGACCGAGTACTCCTCAAAAACCGGAGCTTGAAGCCTGTCCGCTACGGATTTGGTTGCACGATCGGACGTACTTGACCATAAGTCGAATTGCCACAGGGCCCCTGAAATGCGTTCATATGCAGATAAGGCCTGGTCGGCAGCGTCCGCTGAAGTTGCAAAAAAATTGCGAAGAATCGGACATGGCGATCCTGGCCATGGGTAACCTGGGGCATCACGTGAACCGCCCCGTCACTCCTGGCAGCCATGCCGTCAATTTGGTGCTGCAGATTTTGGAGACGCGTTAAATGGCGCATAACGAAGCAGTCGACGTAGTACTGGTAGGTGCGGGCATCATGAGTGCCACCCTCGCCGTACTGCTCAAGGAGCTCGACCCCGGCCTCAAGCTGGAAGTCGTTGAGCTGATGGATTCGGGTGCCGCGGAGAGTTCCAACCCGTGGAACAACGCCGGTACCGGTCACGCCGGCCTGTGTGAGCTGAACTACACCCCGCAGGCGGCTGATGGTTCCATCGACATCAAGAAAGCCGTGCACATCAACACCCAGTTCGAGGTTTCCAAGCAGTTCTGGGCGTACCTGACCAAAAAAGGCACCTTTGGCTCGTCCAAGTCTTTTATCAGTCCAGTGCCGCACCTGAGCTTCGTGCAAGGCGAAAAAGGCGTGTCGTTCCTCAAGAAGCGCTTTGAGACACTCAGCCAGCACCACGCGTTCTCGGACATGCACTACACCGAAGACCGGGCAGAAATGGCCGAGTGGATGCCGCTGATGATGCCTGGCCGCCCCGCCGATGAAAAAATCGCCGCGACCCGCGTGATGAACGGTACCGACGTCAACTTCGGCGCCCTGACCAACCAATTGCTGGCGCACCTGAGCAGCTCCCCGGATGCCCAGGTCAAGTACAGCAAGCGCGTCACCGGCCTCAAGCGCAATGGCACCGGCTGGACCGTGAGCATCAAGGACGTCAACAGCGGCAACACGCGCAATGTCGACGCCAAGTTCGTCTTCCTCGGTGCCGGTGGCGCGGCCCTGCCGCTGCTGCAAGCCTCGGGCATCGAAGAAAGCAAGGGCTTTGGTGGCTTCCCGGTCAGCGGCCAGTGGCTGCGCTGCGACAACCCGGAAGTGGTCAAGCAGCACCAGGCCAAGGTCTACAGCCAGGCGGCCGTGGGTTCGCCGCCGATGTCGGTGCCGCACCTGGACACCCGCGTGGTGGAGGGCAAGAAGTCCCTGCTGTTCGGACCATACGCCGGCTTTACTACCAAGTTCCTCAAGTTCGGCTCGTTCCTTGACCTGCCCATGTCGATCCGCCTCGGCAACATCGGCCCGATGCTGGCCGTGGCCCGTGACAACATGGACCTGACCAAGTACCTGGTCAGCGAAGTGATGCAATCGATGGAGCAGCGCCTGGAATCCCTGCGCCGCTTCTACCCCGAGGCAAAAGCCGAGGACTGGCGCCTGGAAGTGGCCGGCCAGCGGGTGCAGATCATCAAGAAAGACCCGAAGAAAGGCGGCGTGCTGCAATTTGGTACCGAACTGGTCGCGGCCAAGGACGGTTCGCTGGCCGCGCTGCTGGGCGCCTCCCCTGGTGCTTCGGTGACTGTGTCGATCATGTTGGAATTGATCGAACGCTGCTTCCCGACCCAGGCGGCCGGCGAATGGGCGGCCAAGCTGCAGGAAATCTTCCCGGCCCGGGAAAAAATCCTGGAGACCGATGCCGAGCTGTATCGCCAGATCAGCGTGCAGAACAACATCAGCCTGGAGCTGGTTGAGCAAAGCAGCGAGACCCAAACCTACGCCTGACTCCTGTAGGAGCGAGCTTGCTCGCGAAAAACCTGAGGACGCCGCGTTTATCCAGAATAAACGCGTCATCGTTAACGTTCTTCGCGAGCAAGCTCGCTCCTACAGAAGCGCCATAAAAAACGCCCCGCTCTCGTCATGAGAGCGGGGCGTTTTTTTATGTCTTGGGCATTCAGCCGCGAGCGTTTTCGATCAGCTCGATGTACTCGTCCGAATTGCGCTGGTCCTTGATCAGATCCACGAAGGTCTGGCCATGTTCATCCTTGCCATCGAGGTCCAGCCCGGCTTCCTTGAAAAAGCCCAGGAACCGCTCGAAATCATCAATGCGCAAGCCGCGATAGGCTTTGATCAGTTTGTGCAGGGAAGGTGAAGTGGCGTCGACCGGTTCAAAATCCAGGAACAGCTTGATCTGATCGTCGCCGATCTCGTCACCAATCACTTGTTTCTTATCTTTACGCATTGCCGACTCCAGCCTGCAGACATATACACGGGGGTAAGAAGTCTACCTGCGGGACTCCAGGTTCGGAAGCCACGAAAATCGAATGCAGGTTCAGTCGAACTGACCCAGCATCCAGCGGTGATACTCAGCCATCCCAGCCTCACCCTCCCGGGGCGCCCAGGTGGCCAATTCGCCCTCGCCTACCGGGCGATAAGGGCCAGCCTTGCACTCGAACATCACCGTGTCGGGCTCAAGCACCACCAGGCCGTGGAAAACCCCGGGCGACAGATCAACGCCCTGGCAATCGCCACCCGCCTGCAAGACGCGCCGCTCCAGGACTTCGCCTGACTCGCTGAAGATCAGAATGCCCAGGCGCCCCTTGAGTACCAGCAGGGTCTCGGCCTTGTCAGCGGTAAGATGACGATGGGGCTGCACATAGGTGTGTGGCTGCAAGCCGACAGCCATGCGATGGCACGGCTCTTCCATCTGGTGGAAGTTGACGTTCTGCCGGCCCCGGGGGTTGGCGGCGGCTTTCTCGGCCAATTCGGTAAACAGCGATTGATCAAGAAAACGCGCCATGGCTTACATTCCCTTCACAGCGAAGATGCCATTGGCATTGCGCCAGTAGCCTTTGTAGTCCATGCCATAACCGAAAATGTAGCGGTCGATGCACGGCAATCCAACGTAATCGGCCTTCAGGTCCGGGCGGGCCTTGCGGTCATGGTCCTTGTCGATCAGTACGGCGGTGTGCACTTTGCGCGCACCGGCGTGTTTGCAGAAGTCGATGATCGCGCCCAGGGTATGACCCTCGTCGAGGATGTCGTCGATGATCAATACGTCGCGGTCGATGAACGACACTTCCGGCTTGGCTTTCCAGAACAGGTCACCGCCGCTGGTTTCATTGCGATAGCGGGTGGCGTGCAGGTAAGACGCTTCCAGGGGGAATTGCAGATGAGTGAGCAATTTGCCGGCGAAAATCAGACCGCCGTTCATCACACAGAACACCACCGGGTTGGTATCGGCCATTTCGCGGGTGATGTGCGCGCCGACCTTGGCGATAGCCTCTTCGACTTGCGCTTCGGTGTACAGGCAGTCAGCCTCGCGCATGATTTGACGGATATGCTCGAGATCAGCGGACATGGCGCTCTCCAGGGGTACTGTGGCAAGAAAAGCGGGCGAAGGTACGCCTCTGGGACGCAACGTTCAAGCCTTTATGGACTAACGTACTGGTTGTCTATAGGACAACACCCTCGGATAGATTAATCTAGGCCGGTTTTTTTGCCCGCCGCCGGAGCCTTTCCCCATGCCCATCCGTGAGATCCGCCACCCGCTGATCCGACACAAGCTCGGCCTTATGCGCCGCGCCGACATTAGCACGAAGAACTTCCGTGAGCTTGCTCAGGAAGTCGGAGCGTTGCTCACCTACGAAGCCACTAAAGATTTACCCCTGGAAAACTACGAGATCCCCGGTTGGTGCGGTCCCGTCCAGGTCGAGAAAATCGCCGGCAAGAAAATTACCGTGGTGCCGATCCTGCGCGCCGGTATCGGCATGCTTGAAGGCGTGCTGAGCCTGATCCCGGGCGCCAAGGTCAGCGCTGTGGGCGTAGCCCGCAACGAAGAAACCCTGCAGGCCCATACCTACCTGGAAAAACTCGTCCCGGAAATCGACGAGCGCCTGGCGATGATCATCGACCCGATGCTGGCCACCGGCAGTTCCATGGTCGCCACCATCGACCTGCTGAAGAAAGCCGGCTGCAAGGACATCCGCGCCATGGTGCTGGTGGCTGCGCCCGAAGGTATCGCCGCCGTAGAAAAAGCGCACCCGGATGTGGTGATTTACACCGCGTCCATCGATGAACGCCTGAACGAACACGGCTACATCATTCCGGGCCTGGGCGATGCCGGCGACAAGATCTTCGGCACCAAGCAGAAGGATGCGTGAACATGCAGGATGAATTCAACGACCCGCTTTGGCGCCAGATCCTGTCTGGCGCACAGATGCTCTTCGTAGCATTTGGCGCGCTGGTGTTGATGCCGCTGATCACAGGTCTTGATCCAAACGTTGCACTGTTTACCGCAGGTCTTGGCACGTTGCTGTTCCAGGTAGTCACGGGGCGCCAAGTGCCGGTGTTCCTGGCGTCGAGCTTTGCCTTTATCACCCCGATCATTCTCGCCAAGGGCCAGTTCGGCCTCGCGGCGACCATGGGCGGTGTGATGGCGGCGGGTTTCGTCTACACCTTCCTGGGCCTGGCCGTGAAGATCAAGGGCACCGGTTTTATCGACCGGTTGCTGCCGCCCGTGGTCATCGGGCCGGTGATCATCTCCATCGGCCTGGCCATGGCGCCGATTGCCGCGAACATGGCAATGGGCAAGTCGGGTGACGGTGCCGAGCTGATCCATTACCAGACAGCAATGTTGATCTCGATGCCGGCGCTGCTGACCACACTGATCGTGGCCGTGTTCGGCAAAGGCATTTTCCGCCTGGTGCCGATCATTGCCGGGGTGCTGGTGGGGTTTGGCATGTCGTTCTACTTCGGCGTGGTCGATACCGCGAAGATCGCCGCCGCGCCATGGCTCGCCCTGCCCCACTTCACCGCGCCGGAATTCAACTGGCAGGCGATTCTGTTCATTGTCCCGGTCGCCCTGGCACCGGCCATTGAACACATCGGCGGCGTGATTGCCGTGGGTAGCGTGACCGGTCGCGATTACCTGAAAAAGCCCGGCCTGCATCGCACGCTGTTGGGCGACGGCATTGCCACCACCACGGCTGGCCTGTTCGGCGGCCCGCCCAACACCACCTACGCCGAAGTGACGGGCGCGGTGATGCTGACCAAGAACTACAACCCGAAAATCATGACCTGGGCGGCGGTATTTGCCATCACCCTGGCCTTTGTCGGCAAGTTCGGCGCACTGCTGCAGAGCATTCCGGTGCCGGTGATGGGCGGGATTCTGTGCCTGTTGTTCGGCTCGATCGCCGCAGTGGGGATGAATACCTTGATCCGTCACAAGATCGACCTGGGGGAAGCCCGCAATCTGGTGATTGTGTCGGTGACCCTGGTATTCGGGATTGGCGGTGTGCTGATCGGCACCGGCACTGGCCCCGACGATTTCGGCCTGAAAGGCATCGCCCTGTGTGCGGTGGTGGCGATTGGCTTGAACCTGCTGCTGCCGGGCAATGACGGCTGGAAACACAAGAAGCCGGATGAGCCGTTGCTCTAAAGGCTACGGATGGTCGGTGTTGCTGTTGGCCTCATCGCGGGCAAGCCCGGCTCCCACATTGGAACGCATTTCAATGTGGGAGCCGGGCTTGCCCGCGATGAGGCCAGTGCAGCCAATATAGATTTAAGCCTTAAAGATCGCCCAAGCCATCGACCAGCGCCTGGTTCTGCTCCGGCGTACCGATGCTGATCCGCAGGAACTGGGCAATCCGCTCCTGCTTGAAGTGCCGCACGATCACCCCTTGCTCGCGCAGCTTGGCCGCCAGGCCGGCCGCGTCGTGCCGTGGGTGCCGGGCAAAGATGAAGTTGGCCGCCGAAGGCAGCACTTCAAAGCCTTTACTCTTCAATTGCGCAACCACCTTCTCGCGGCTATCGATGACCAACTGACAGGTCTTCTCGAAGTATTCACGATCTTCAAAGGCCGCCGCCGCGCCAACAATCGCCAGGCGATCCAGCGGATAGGAGTTGAAGCTGTTCTTGACCCGCTCCAGCGCCTCGATCAGGTCCGGATGGCCCACCGCCAGGCCTACGCGCAAACCGGCCAGTGAGCGCGATTTGGAGAGGGTCTGGGTAACCAGCAGGTTGGGGTAACGATCCACCAGGGTGATGGCGGTTTCGCCACCGAAATCGATATAGGCCTCATCGACCACCACCACCGAATCCGGGCTGGCCTTGAGCAACTGTTCCACCGCGTCCAGCGCCAGCACGCAGCCGGTCGGCGCGTTCGGGTTGGGGAAGATGATCCCGCCATTGGGCTTGGCATAGTCTGCCACACGGATCTGGAACTGCTCGTCCAGCGGCACCGGGTCGGACTTGATGCCGTACAGCCCGCAGTAGACTGGATAAAAGCTGTAGCTGATATCCGGAAACAGCAGCGGCAAGTCGTGCTGGAACAACCCGTGGAAGATGTGCGCCAGGACTTCATCAGAACCGTTACCGAGGAATACCTGATTCCCATCCACCCCGTAATACTTGGCCACGGCCTGCTTGAGCAGGTCGCTGTTGGGGTCGGGGTACAAACGCAGGTTGTCGTTCAACTCGGCCTGCATCGCCGCCAGCGCCTTGGGCGATGGGCCATAGGGGTTTTCATTGGTGTTGAGCTTGACCAGCTTGGTCAGCTTCGGCTGCTCGCCGGGCACGTAAGGCACGAGGTCCTTGACGAAAGGGCTCCAGAATTTGCTCATGTCTTACTCTCCCTTGACGATGCGGTATTCGGCGCTACGGGCGTGTGCGCTCAACGATTCGCCACGGGCCAGCACCGAGGCGGTCTTGCCCAGCTCGGAAGCGCCCTGGGGCGAGCAGAAGATGATCGACGAACGCTTCTGGAAGTCATACACCCCCAGCGGCGACGAGAACCGCGCGGTGCCGGAAGTTGGCAATACGTGGTTGGGACCGGCGCAGTAGTCGCCCAGGGCTTCGCTGGTGTGGCGGCCCATGAAGATCGCGCCGGCATGGCGAATCGACGGCAGCCAGGCTTGTGGGTCGGCCACGGACAACTCCAGGTGCTCGGGAGCGATGCGGTTGGCCACTTCGATGGCCTGCTCCATGTCCTGCACCAGAATCAGTGCGCCACGGCCATTGATCGACTTCTCGATGATCTCCGCACGCTCCATGGTCGGCAGCAATTTGTTGATGCTGGCCGCCACCTTGTCGAGGAACTCGGCGTCGGGGCTGACCAGGATCGCCTGGGCATCTTCGTCGTGCTCGGCCTGGGAGAACAGGTCCATGGCGATCCAGTCCGGATCGGTCTGACCGTCGCACACCACGAGGATTTCCGAAGGGCCGGCAATCATGTCGATACCGACCTGGCCAAACACATGACGCTTGGCGGTGGCGACGTAGATATTGCCGGGGCCGACCACCTTGTCCACCTTCGGCACGCTCTCGGTGCCATAGGCCAACGCGGCCACTGCCTGGGCACCGCCGATGGTGAACACGCGGTCAACCCCGGCGATGCAGGCCGCGGCCAACACCAGTTCGTTGATTTCACCGCGCGGGGTCGGGACCACCATGACCACTTCGGTCACACCGGCCACCTTGGCGGGAATGGCATTCATCAGCACCGACGAGGGGTACGAGGCCTTGCCGCCCGGCACGTACAGGCCGGCGCGGTCCAGGGGCGTGACCTTCTGGCCCAGCACCGTGCCATCGACCTCGGTGTAGCTCCAGGAATCCTGCTTCTGTTTTTCGTGGTAGCTGCGCACCCGCGCTGCCGCGACTTCCAGGGCTTCACGCTGGGGCGCCGTGATGCGCGTCAGGGCCAACTCCAGGCGTTCGCGGGGCAGGATCAGGTCGGCCATGGACTTGACGTCCAGGCCGTCGAACTGCCGGGTAAAGTCCACCAGCGCCGCATCGCCGCGCTCGCGCACAGCCTTGATGATGTCGAGCACTCGCTGGTTGACCGAGTCGTCGGACACACTTTCCCAGCTCAGCAGATGATCCAGATGATGGGCGAAATCCGGGTCGGCAGCGTTGAGTCGGGCAATTGCAGTGGACGTGGTCATAGCGAGGGCCTCAATAGAATTGGCAAAAACTCAGGCGCCCTAAACTAGCAGTCGTTTCCGCTTGGGCACCCGAGAATTCTGGCTATGAGGCGGATAGACGGGCGCGACCTAAGGCCGCGCAGGTGAGTCAACCGCGGTGTCGAGACTCCACTGCCTTGCGCAGGGTGTCGATCAACGCCTGAATACGGGCGTGCTGCATTTTCATCGAAGCTTTGTTGACGATCAGGCGGGAGCTGATGTCGGCGATAAAGTCCTGGGGTTCCAGGCCATTGGCACGCAGCGTGTTGCCGGTGTCGACCACGTCGATGATTTTGTCGGCCAGGCCAATCAGCGGCGCCAGCTCCATCGAGCCATAGAGCTTGATGATATCGACCTGACGGCCTTGCTCGGCGTAATAACGCTTGGCGACGTTGACGAACTTGGTGGCTACCCGCAGGCGGCCCTTGGGTTCGACGTCACCAACACGGCCGGCGGTCATCAGCTTGCACAGGGCAATACGCAGGTCCAGCGGCTCGTACAGGCCCTGGCCACCGTATTCCATCAGCACGTCTTTACCGGCGACACCAAGGTCGGCGGCGCCATGTTCAACGTAGGTCGGCACGTCGGTCGCACGCACGATCAACAGGCGAACGTCGTCCTGGGTCGTGGGGATGATCAGCTTGCGGCTTTTGTCCGGATTCTCGGTCGGCACGATGCCCGCTTCAGCCAGAAGCGGCAAAGTATCGTCAAGGATGCGGCCCTTGGACAGTGCGATGGTCAACATGGGAAACGTCAGTCCTTCATCAGGCTATTGCTGTCCGGTCGCAAACGGCGCCAGACACAGATCGAGGCCATGACAGCCTCGATTTGAAACAAACCAGTGTTTGTAGGAGCGAGCTTGCTCGCGAAGAACTCATGGATACCACGTTGATTCTGGATAAACGCGTTATCGTTGACGTTTTTCGCGAGCAAGCTCGCGCCTACAGTGCAGCTGGGACTAGCCCGGTACGCGGCGGATTTTTGCGCCGAGCATCTGCAGTTTTTCTTCGATGCACTCGTAGCCACGGTCTATGTGGTAGATGCGATCGATCAGGGTGTCGCCGTCAGCGCACAGCGCCGAGATCACCAGGCTGGCCGAAGCCCGCAGGTCGGTGGCCATTACTGGCGCGCCCTTGAGCTGCTCGATACCGGTAACGATGGCGGTGTTGCCTTCGACCTGGATCTTGGCGCCCATGCGGTGCAATTCATACACGTGCATGAAGCGGTTTTCGAAGATGGTCTCGATCACCGCACCGGTGCCTTCGGCAATCGCGTTCAGGGAGATGAACTGTGCCTGCATGTCGGTGGGGAACGCCGGGTACGGAGCAGTACGCACGTTGACGGCTTTAGGCCGCTTGCCGTGCATGTTCAGCTCGATCCAGTCTTCGCCAGTGGTGATTTCGGCGCCGGCTTCGCGCAACTTTTCCAGGACCGCTTCCAGGATAGTCGGATCGGTGTCCTTGACCTTGACGCGACCACCGGTGACGGCAGCAGCAACCAGGTAGGTACCGGTCTCGATACGGTCCGGCATCACTTTGTAGGTCGCCGAGTGCAGGCGCTTCACACCGTCGATGGTGATGGTGTCGGTGCCGGCGCCAGTGATGTTGGCACCCATGGCGATCAGGAAGTTGGCCAGGTCGACCACTTCCGGCTCACGCGCGGCGTTCTGCAGGACGCTACGGCCATTGGCCAGGGCAGCGGCCATCATGATGTTCTCGGTACCGGTCACGCTGACGGTATCAAAGAAGAAGTTGGCGCCACGCAGGCCGCCTTCCGGCGCCTTGGCCTTGATGTAGCCGCCTTCGACGTCGATGGTCGCGCCCATGGCTTCAAGGCCACGGATGTGCAGGTCCACCGGACGCGAACCGATGGCGCAACCGCCAGGCAGTGCCACTTCGGCTTCGCCGAAACGGGCAACCATCGGGCCCAGTACCAGGATCGAGGCACGCATGGTTTTCACCAATTCGTACGGTGCGATCAGGGTCTTGATGGTGCGCGGGTCGATTTCGACCGACAGTTTCTCGTCGATCACCGGCTCAATGCCCATGCGACCGAACAGTTCGATCATGGTAGTGATGTCGTGCAGGTGCGGCAGGTTGGCTACGGTAACCGGGCCATCGCACAGCAAGGTAGCGGCCAGGATCGGCAAGGCCGAGTTTTTAGCCCCGGAGATACGGATTTCGCCATCAAGACGGGCACCGCCGGTAATAATCAATTTATCCATAAGAATCTCGACGCCTTGGGGGCTCAGGTGCGCTCGGCCCAGGCCGCGCGGCTGAAAAATTTCATAGTGACCGCATGGATGCTGCCATCGGTGATCCACGGGTTCAAATGGGCATAGATCTGCTGCTGACGCTTGACCGGGCTCAATGCCGCCAGTTCATCGCTAATCACGTTCAGCTGGAAATTGCAGCCTTCGCCTTCAACTGCAACTTCAGTATTCGGCAGCTTTCCTTCAAGGAAGCTTTTAACTTCTAGGGCCTGCATGCTCAACCTCTATCGGCGCCCAGTGCGCGCGGGTCGCACATCATACAAAAAAGCCCCGCGCCTGCGAACCCCGCATAGCAGGACTCTGACGGGGGGCTTCTTCAATAATGTGTATTAAGGATGCGCCAACAGCTCGGTCAAACCGCTAACCTGGGCAATTTCACGCATATCCTCGGGTAATGCGCGAATACTGACAGGTTTGTTGACCTTTGCTGCGTCACGTAGGAAACACAAGAGCAATGACAAGCCAACACTGCTGGACTTCACCACCGCCGAGCAATCGATAACCAATGCCTGCGCGGTGCTGGCATTGATCAGCGCCTGGCCCTGCTTGCGCAGGACCGGCCCAGTGCTGTAGTCGAGCACGCCACTGAGGAGCAACTCGCCGGCCTGGCCTTGACGAACAGCCGACTCGGTCATGGGGCCTGCTTCTCTGCGGCTTCTTCGGTCACTTCCTTGGCCTTGGCCACTTCACCAGCCCAGCCATCAATGGTCTTGTCCAGGTCGTTGCCATTGCGCTGCATCGCATCGGCGAACTGATCACGGAACAACTTGCCGATGTTGATGCCGTTGATGATCACGTTGCGCACTTTCCACTCACCATTGATTTTCTCAAGGGTGTAGGAAACCGGATAGACCGAGCCATTGTTGCCCTTGACCTGCATATCCACGCTGGTGCGGTTGCCGGACTCATCCTTGGCCGGGGAAACGACGATGCCCTGGTTGTTGTATTCCAGCAGGGCGTTGCCATAGAACTGCATCAGGCTGCGCTTGAAGTTTTCCTGGAAGCGCTGCATCTGCGCAGGCGTAGCCTTGCGCGAGTACTTCACGGTCATGATGCTGCGGGAGATGCCATCAGCGTCGACCACCGGCCCCACGATACCGTTGAGGGCATCGTAGAACGCGCTTGGGCTTTGCTTGTACTGTTCCTTGTTTGCCGCAAGGTCAGCCAGCAGCTCCTTGGTGGTTCTATCAATAATGTCGTGCGCCGTAGGCGCCGCCACGGCGTTAGCCATCAATGGCAAGGCTGCCAACAGCACCAACAGGCCACGTCGCAAGGTAGAGATCATGAACAAACTCCTCATTTGGCGTCTTTGCTAACCGTATTAAGCAGGAATTTACCGATCAGGTCCTCCAATACCAACGACGACTGTGTGTCATGAATGGTCGAACCATCCTTGAGCAAGGCTTCTTCCCCGCCCACGCTGATACCGATGTACTTTTCGCCCAGCAGACCCGCCGTGAGGATAGACGCAGTGGAGTCAGTCGGCAGGTTATCCACCTTCTTGTCCAGCTGCAGGGTCACTCGGCCGGTGAAGCTGTCGCGGTCCAGATCGATTGCCGTGACCTTGCCGATGGTCACACCGGCCATGGTCACTTTGGATCTGACCGTCAAACCGGCGATATTGTCGAAGTAGGCGTAAAGTTTATAGGTATCGGCGGCCGGGCTGGCCGACAAGCCGCTGACTCGCAGGGCGAGCAACAGTAAAGCCAGGATGCCAGCCAGCAAGAAAAGGCCGACACCGATTTCCACAGTGCGGTTTTGCATCAGAAATCTCCAAACATCAAGGCGGTCAAAATGAAGTCAAGGCCCAGTACCGCCAGCGAGGCGTACACAACGGTCTTGGTGGTGGCTCGACTGATCCCTTCTGAAGTGGGCTCACAGTCATAGCCTTGGAATACGGCGATCCAAGTCACGACGAAGGCGAAGACGATGCTCTTGATAATGCCATTGAGCACGTCACCGCTGAAGGTCACGCTGTTTTGCATATTGGCCCAGTAGGAGCCGTCGTAGACTCCCAGCCAGTCCACCGCCACCCACGAACCGCCCCAGATCCCGACCACGCTGAAAATCATCGCCAGCAGTGGCAAGGAGATGAAGCCGGCCCACAGGCGCGGGGCAACAATGTACTTGAGTGGGTCCACGCCGATCATTTCCAGGCTGGACAACTGCTCGGTGGCCTTCATGTTGCCGATCTCGGCGGTCAAGGCAGAACCAGCGCGCCCGGCAAACAGCAATGCCGTAACTACCGGCCCCAGCTCACGCAGCAGCGTCAGCGCAACCATCTGCCCCACCGCCTGCTCGGAACCGTAGCTGGACAGGATATTGAACCCCTGCAACGCCAGCACCATGCCGATGAACACCCCGGAAACCACGATGATCACCAGGGACATCACGCCCACTGAGTGCAGTTGTTTGAGCAGCAAGGCAAAACCACCGCCGATACCACCGCGGCCTAGCAAGGCGTGAAACAGGAAAATCGTCGAACGCCCGAGCACTTCGACGAAGTCGATGGCGGAACGACCGAAAAGGCGGACCTTCTCGATTAAAGATGTCTTGCGCATCAGCGCTTCCCCAGAAGATCTGAGCGGTAGTCCGCTGCCGGAAAATGAAAAGGCACCGGGCCATCAGGATCACCGTTCATGAACTGGCGAATACGCGGGTTATCAGCGTTCATCAGTTCTTCAGGCGTACCCTGCCCCAACACCTGGCCATCGCCGACGACGTAGAGGTAGTCGGCAATGCTCGCGGTTTCGGCCAGGTCATGGGAAACCACGATGCTGGTGATGCCCAGCGCATCGTTGAGCAGGCGGATCAGGCGCACCAGAACGCCCATGGCGATAGGGTCCTGGCCGACAAACGGCTCGTCATACATCAGGATCTGCGGATCGAGGGCAATCGCGCGCGCCAGCGCCACACGCCGCTTCATACCGCCGGAGAGCTCATCTGGCATCAGGTCGATGGCACCGCGAAGGCCGACGGCCTGCAGTTTCAACAGCACGATGTCACGAATCATTTCTTCGGACAGCTGGGTGTGCACCCGCAGCGGGAACGCGACGTTTTCGAAAACATCGAGGTCGGTGAACAGAGCGCCGCTCTGGAACAGCACCCCCATGTGCTTGCGCGCATCGAACAGGTCGCTGCGCGACAGGGTCGGCAGGTTCTGGCCATTGACCCAGACTTCACCGGCAGTGGGACGCAACTGCATGCCCATCAGGCGCAGCAGGGTCGTCTTGCCGCAACCGGACGGCCCCATGATGCCCGTCACCTTGCCGCGGGGAATGCGAATATCGACATTATTGAAGATGCTGCGCGTACCGCGCTTGAAGGAAAGGCCCTTCAGCTCGACCGCGTAGGCGTTATCGGCACTCATCTAAACTCCTTGGGATGCAGCTACTCACTCAGACACCATGTTTGGGACAACTGCTTGCGACAGTTAGACACATGTGAGCTGCGCGGACCGAACTGGCGGCGAACTATATCACCGCTGACATAAAGCGCCCAAGGCCGCAGCAGCGCTTGTTCAGAAACAGGACAGGTAAAAGCGTATTTGAGAGCGTTCTCACATCCGAGCAGAACAAACCCTGACGAACTTGCGTGAGGGAATTGCTCATTACCGCTATAATCGCCGACTTTTCGTCAGGCTATACGATTTCAGACATGAGCCAATCCAGCGACCTTATTCAATCCGCACAACGCACCATCCGCCTCGAGCTTGAAGCCGTAGAAGGCTTGCTGGCCCATATCGACGCAGATTTCGTACGCGCCTGCGAGATGATCCTGGCCAGTAAAGGCCGGGTTGTCGTGGTCGGCATGGGCAAGTCAGGCCATGTTGGCAACAAGATTGCCGCCACTCTGGCCAGCACCGGCACCACGGCGTTTTTCGTGCACCCGGCCGAAGCCAGCCATGGCGACATGGGCATGATCACCCGTGATGACGTGATTCTGGCCCTGTCCAACTCCGGCACCACTAACGAAATCGTGACCTTGCTGCCCCTGATCAAGCGCCTGGGCATCAAGTTGATCAGCATGACCGGCAACCCGGACTCGACGCTGGCCAAGGCCGCCGAAGTGAACCTGAACGTGCATGTAGCCCACGAGGCCTGCCCGCTCAACCTGGCACCGACCTCTTCCACCACTGCCGCCCTGGTCATGGGCGACGCGCTGGCCGTGGCCCTGCTGGAAGCCCGTGGCTTTACCGCCGAAGACTTCGCCTTTTCCCACCCCGGTGGCGCCCTTGGCCGTCGCCTGCTGTTGAAAGTGGAAAATGTGATGCATGCCGGCGACGAACTGCCTCAGGTACAGCGTGGCACCCTGCTCAAGGACGCGTTGATGGAAATGACCCGCAAGGGCCTGGGCATGACCGTGATTCTCGAGGCCGACGGCCGCCTGGCCGGGGTCTTCACCGACGGCGACCTGCGCCGCACCCTGGACCGCACCATCGATATCCATACCGCGACCATCGATCAGGTCATGACCCCTCACGGCAAGACCGCCCGCGCCGAAATGCTCGCGGCCGAAGCCCTGAAGATCATGGAAGACCATAAAATCGGCGCCCTGGTGGTGGTCGATGATGCCGACCATCCGATTGGCGCCCTGAACATGCACGATTTGCTGCGCGCAGGAGTGATGTAAATGAACACCGACCTGTTGCAACGGGGCAAGGCCATTAAACTGGCAATTTTCGACGTCGACGGCGTACTGACCGATGGCCGACTGTACTTTCTCGAAGACGGTAGTGAATTCAAGACTTTCAACACGCTGGACGGCCAGGGCATCAAGATGCTGATGGCCTCTGGCGTGCAAACCGCGATTATCAGTGGTCGCAAGACCCCAGTCGTAGAACGCCGCGCACAAAACCTGGGGATTCCTTACCTCTACCAGGGCCGCGAGGATAAACTGGTGGTCCTGGACGAGCTTCTTGGCAAACTCAACCTAAGCTATGAGCAGGTTGCCTATCTGGGCGATGACTTGCCTGACCTGCCGGTAATTCGCCGCGTAGGCCTGGGCATGGCCGTGGCCAATGCCGCATCGTTTGTTCGCGAACACGCCCACGGCATTACCCAGGCCCGTGGCGGCGAAGGCGCCGCCCGCGAGTTCTGCGAGCTGATCCTGCGTGCCCAGGGCAGCCTTGAAGCAGCCCACGCCGCCTACCTATAGAGCCTTCTATGCTGAGCAAAAAGATTCGCAACTTCCTGATATTCGGGGCCATCGCCGCACTGTTCCTAGCGGTGGGCTACTGGAATATCAGCCCGGAGCGCTTCCTCGACCAGCCTGTCGTGCAGGCCGACCAGGGTGCTATCGACTATTACGCCACCAACGCCTACAGCGTTCAGTTCCTGCCTGACGGCAAGGTGCAGTACGAAATGACGTCGGACAAGGTCGAACACTTGAAGGCTTCGGAGGTCACATTGCTGACCAATCCGGACCTGAACCTGTATCGCGGCACCGAATTCCCGTGGCACGTCACCAGCAAGCGTGGCGAGGTCAACCCGGACGGTACCGAGGTGGAGCTGATCGACTCGGTGCGCGTTGCGCGTACCGACGCCCAGAACCGCGACACCATCATTACCAGCAGTCGCATGACCGTATTCCCACAGAAGCAATATGCGCAGACCGAGCAAGACGTTAGAATCGACGGCGCTGGCGGTGTATCGACTGGCAAGGGAATGAAAGCGTATTTGAAAGAAAGCAGGATACACCTGCTATCGAACGTAAGAGGACAGTATGAGGCTCGTTAAAACCCTCCCTATTTTGCTCGGTCTGGGCGCAGCACTGGGAAGCGTGAGCGCCTGGGCTCTGCCGAACGATAGCCAGCAACCGATCCACATCTCGGCTGACGATGCGCAGTTGGATGACAAGAAAGGCATCGCGACATACACCGGCGGCGTGATCATCACTCAGGGCTCAATGAAGATCACCGGCAATACGGTGACCCTGACGCGCACCCAGGCTGGCGATATTGACGTGGTGACCTCGGTAGGCAACCTGGCTTACTTCGAACAGAAGCAGTCCGATACCGACACCGGCCCGATGAAGGGCTACGGCAAGACCATCCAGTATCACGCCCAGCAGAACCGTATCGTGCTGATCGACCAGGCCAAGGTGCTCAGCCCCGATGGCAATTCCACGGAAGGTGAAAAAATCACCTATGACACCGTGAAGCAGATCGCCAATGCCGGTCGTGCCAATGGCAGCAAGGTGACCGCACCACGCCCACGTATCGACATGGTTATCCAGCCGAAGAAGAAGGCCCAGTAATGGCAACCCTGAAAGCCCAGCATCTGGCCAAGGCCTATAAAAGCCGACAGGTCGTGCGCGACGTCAGCCTGTCGATCGACAGCGGCCAGATCGTCGGCCTGCTTGGCCCCAACGGTGCCGGCAAGACCACCTGCTTCTACATGATCGTCGGTCTGGTCCAGGCGGACCAGGGTCGTGTATTGATCGACGACCTGGACGTCAGCCATCAGCCAATGCACGGTCGTGCACGGGCCGGTATCGGCTATCTCCCCCAAGAGGCGTCGATTTTCCGCAAATTGTCAGTGTCCGACAACATCATGGCGATCCTTGAAACCCGTAAGGAACTGGATCGCGACGGGCGCCGCCAGGAGCTGGAAAGCCTGCTGCAGGAGTTCCACATCAACCACATTCGCGACAACCTCGGCATGAGCCTGTCCGGCGGTGAGCGGCGTCGTGTGGAAATCGCCCGCGCCCTGGCCACAGCACCGAAGTTCATCCTGCTGGACGAACCCTTCGCCGGTGTCGACCCGATCTCGGTAGGCGACATTAAGCAGATTATCCATCACCTCAAGGCCAAGGGGATCGGCGTGCTGATCACCGACCACAACGTGCGTGAGACCCTGGATATCTGCGAAACCGCCTATATCGTAAACGACGGCCAACTGATTGCCGAAGGCGACTCCGCCACCATCCTGGCCAACGAACTGGTTAAGGAAGTGTATCTGGGGCACGAGTTCCGCCTGTAAACACTGTGGAGTCAGGACATTCGCCATCGAGCGCGGCAGTCAATAAAAACCTCATTATTTTTATTGTTACCGCGCTCTAGGCAAAGCCCCCGATATCAGGCATATAATTTGCTTATGTTTGGCGCTCACGCGCCCTGTCGTGGATGGCGCATTGCGCCGGCGAATAAGGTGTTAAGCCCCTGCCATGAAACCATCGCTAGTCCTGAGAATGGGCCAGCAGCTGACGATGACACCGCAGCTGCAACAGGCCATCCGCCTGCTCCAATTGTCGACCCTGGACCTGCAACAGGAAATCCAGGAGGCCCTGGAGTCCAACCCGATGCTCGAACGCCAGGAAGAAGGCGACGACTTCGACAATGCCGACCCACTGGCCGACAACATAGAGCAAAAACCCAATACCGACGTCCAGGAACCGTCCTACCAGGAAACCGCCCCCACGGTGGATAATCTGGAAGAAGGCGAATGGAACGAACGCATTCCCAATGAGCTGCCCGTGGACACCGCCTGGGAAGATGTCTACCAGACCAGCGCCAGCAGCCTGCCCAGCAACGACGATGACGAGTGGGACTTCACCACCCGCACCTCCGTCGGCGAAAGCCTGCAGAGCCACTTACTGTGGCAACTGAACCTGGCCCCCATGTCCGACACCGATCGCCTGATCGCCGTGACCCTGATCGACTGCATCAATAATCAGGGCTATCTGGACGAAACCCTCGAGGAAATCCTCGAGGCCTTCGACCCGGAACTGGACATCGAGCTGGACGAAATCGAAGCGGTCCTGCACCGCATCCAGCAGTTCGAGCCCGCCGGTATCGGCGCACGCAATCTGAGCGAATGCCTGCTGCTACAACTGCGCCAACTGCCCGCGAAGACACCATGGCTGGCCGAGGCCCAACGCCTGGTCACTGACTACATCGACCTGCTGGGCAGTCGCGATTACAGCCAGCTGATGCGCCGGATGAAGCTCAAGGAAGATGACCTGCGCCAGATCATCGAGCTGGTGCAGAGTCTCAACCCGCGCCCCGGCTCGCAAATCGAGTCTAGCGAGGCGGAATACGTGGTCCCTGACGTGATCGTGCGCAAGGACAACGAGCGCTGGCTGGTGGAACTGAACCAGGAATCGGTGCCACGCCTGCGGGTCAACCCGCAATACGCAGGTTTCGTGCGCCGGGCCGATACCAGTGCTGACAACACCTTCATGCGCAACCAGCTGCAGGAAGCGCGCTGGTTCATCAAGAGCCTGCAAAGCCGCAACGAAACCCTGATGAAAGTGGCCACCCAGATCGTCGAGCATCAGCGCGGCTTCCTGGAATACGGCGACGAGGCGATGAAGCCGTTGGTGCTGCATGATATTGCCGAAGCCGTTGGCATGCATGAATCGACCATTTCACGGGTAACCACCCAAAAATTCATGCATACCCCACGGGGTATATATGAGCTGAAATACTTTTTCTCCAGCCACGTCAGCACCTCCGAAGGCGGCGAATGCTCGTCCACGGCGATCCGCGCGATCATCAAAAAACTGGTTGCCGCGGAAAATCAGAAAAAGCCGTTGAGTGACAGCAAGATCGCTGGTTTACTGGAGGCACAAGGCATTCAGGTCGCCCGTCGAACCGTCGCCAAGTACCGCGAATCCCTTGGGATCGCGCCTTCCAGCGAGCGTAAGCGGTTGATGTGACGGGCGGGCCACAGCGTTCCAGTGGCGGGTATTCCTACCCGCCGCTTTATGCACTGGCAACGAAGGAGAAGCTGTATGCAAGTCAACATCAGTGGACACCAACTGGAAGTGACCGAACCGCTGCGCGCCTACATCAGCGAGAAACTCAAACGAATTGAGGGGCATTTCGACAAGATCACCAATGTGCAAGTCATCATGTCTGTCGAAAAGCTGAAGCAGAAAATCGAAGCCACCTTGCGTATACCCGGCGGGGAAGTCGTTGCCAATGCAGAGCATGCAGATATGTATGCCGCCATTGACGACCTGACCGACAAGCTGGATCGCCAAATCAAAAAGCATAAGGAAAAGCAGCAGAGCCTTCTTCAAGGCACAGGCCGCTAACACTCCCCACCCATGATTCGACTTGAAACCATCCTGACCCCCGGCCGTTCCCTCGTGGACGTGCCGGGCGGCAGTAAAAAGAGAGCCCTCGAACAGATTGCCAACCTGATCGGCCGTGAAGTGCCTGAACTGGATACGCAAGATGTGTACGAGGCCCTGATTGCCCGTGAAAAACTCGGCTCGACCGGTTTTGGCAACGGCATCGCAATTCCACACTGCCGCCTCAAAGGCTGTGAAACCCCGGTCAGCGCCCTGCTGCACCTGGAGGCCCCCATTGATTTCGACGCCATCGATGGCGCCCCGGTTGACCTGCTGTTCGTCCTGCTGGTCCCGGAAGCTGCTACCGATGCGCACCTGGAGCTGCTCCGGCAGATCGCCAGCATGCTCGACCGTGAAGAAGTACGTAAGAAACTGCGTAGCGCCAGCACCAATGAAGCGCTTTATCAGGTTGTCCTGGAAGAGCAAAGCGGGCAGTAATCATGCGTTTGATCATCGTCAGCGGGCGTTCCGGCTCAGGTAAAAGTACTGCCCTCAACGTGCTTGAGGACAACGGCTTCTATTGCATCGACAACTTGCCGGCCGGCCTGTTGCCCGAGTTGGCAGAACGCGCACTGATCCATACCGAGCTAGCGCAACCGCTGGTGGCCGTGTCGATTGACGCGCGCAACCTGCCCAGCCACCTCACACGATTCCCGGAATTGCTTGAAGAGGTACGCGCCAAGCATATCCATTGCGACGTGCTGTACCTGGATGCCGACGAAGAAACGCTGCTCAAGCGCTTCTCGGAAACCCGTCGCCGCCACCCGCTGAGTAGCCCGCACCGCTCGCTGGCGGAAGCCATTGAGGACGAGACCAAGCTGCTGGGGCCGATCATTGATTTGGCCGACCTCAAGATCAACACCACCAGCCTGAACCTTTACCAACTGCGTGACGCCATCAAGCTGCGCCTGCTGAACCAGCCGGAGCCCGGCACGGCATTCCTGGTTGAATCCTTTGGTTTCAAGCGGGGCATGCCGATAGACGCAGACCTGGTATTTGACGTGCGCTGCCTCCCCAACCCTTACTGGAAGCCGGAACTGCGCGATCAGTCAGGCCTGGACCAACCGGTTGCCGAGTACCTGGCGGCTCAACCGGATGTCGAAGAGATGTTCCAGGATATCTCCAGCTACCTGCTCAAGTGGCTACCGCGCTTTGCCGCGAGCAACCGGGCCTATGTCACCATCGCTATCGGCTGCACCGGCGGGCATCACCGCTCCGTCTACCTGACCGAGCGCCTGGGCCAGGTCTTGCAGAAAACCCTCAAGAATGTCCAGGTTCGCCACCGCGACCTTAGCTGAAAGGAACACCTTCGCGATGCCCGCTCTGGAAATTGAAATCATCAACAAACTGGGCTTGCATGCCCGCGCGTCGGCCAAATTTGTCGGGGTAGCGGGCCAGTTTCCTTGCCAGGTCCGGGCCGGGCGTACAGCAGAATCCATGGTCGACGGCAAAAGCATCATGGCGATGATGATGCTGGCTGCCGGCAAGGGCACCACGATTCACCTGAAGACCGAGGGTGAGCAGGAACAGGAAGCGCTGGAAGCGCTGGTGAAGTTGATCAACAACTACTTCGATGAAGGCGAATAGCCCCTTGCCCAACATAAATCCCATGTGTACGGGCTTGTGTGGGAGCTGGCAAGCCAGCTCCTAAATTGGTTTTGCGCTAAAAGTCAGCCCAACGCTGTATCCATCGCCATCATCAAGCAAAACCCGATGCACAATCCCAGGCTGGCCAGCTTGTCATGGCCATTACGCCGCGACTCGGGGATCACCTCATGAGTCACCACCAATAACATTGCCCCCGCCGCCAATGCCAGCCCCAGTGGCAACAGCATTTCGGCCAGACTGACCAACCAGGCGCAGAGCACGGCAAACACCGGCTCAACCAGCCCGGACGCCGCACCGATCAGGAATGCCTTGACCCGCGACATCCCTGCCCCCGCTAGCACCAACGCAATCACCAGGCCTTCCGGCACATCTTGCAAGGCGATGCCCATGGCCAGACTGTCGGCATCAGGCATGCCGCCACCGGCCGAGACACCTACCGCCATGCCTTCGGGAATGTTGTGGGCAATGATAGCGAACACAAACAGCCAGATGCGCGGTGGAATTACCGGTTTGTCAGGCGTGCCGACCAGCATCTCCGGGCTGGCACCGGAGACCTTGCGGTCCACTAGGAACAAACCGAAAGCGCCCAGCATGATGCCAAAACTGATCAACCCGCTGGAGGCCCAAGGCGTGAGCCCCAGATTTTCGGCAGCGGCGATTCCCGGCACGACCAGCGAGAACGCCGTCGCCGCCAGCATCACCCCAGCACCAAACCCCAGTAATGTATCGCTGACCGCCAGCGGCATCCGCCGGATTACCAATACCGGCACCGCGCCCAATGCCGTGCCCAAGGCACAGATTGCACCACCTTGCAGGGCCCGCAGGATGCGCGGCTCCAGGTCCAGCCAGGCCAGCCCGTGGGCCACCAGCAATGCAGTTCCCGCCAATAGCAGCAGCGAGCCAAACGCATAGCGGAACATTCGCACGCTGCTGATCGCCAGTGTTTCAGTGCCCATAGTCGGCCTTAGGTCTTGTTATGAGAGAGCATTAAGCCAATGCAGCCTGGTAGCGCTCAGCGACTTCCGGCCAGTTGATAACACTGTAGAAGGCATTGATGTACTCAGGACGGCGGTTTTGATAAAGCAGGTAGTAGGCGTGTTCCCACACGTCTAGACCGAGGATCGGCGTATTGCCGTTCATCAGCGGACTGTCCTGGTTACCGCTACTTTCGACCACCAGGGTCTTTTGCGGGTTCACGCTCAGCCAAGCCCAACCACTGCCGAATCGGGTCAGCGCGGCCTTGGTGAATGCTTCCTTGAACGCATCAAAACCGCCTAGTTGCGCATCAATCGCCTGGCCCAACGCGCCGCCGGGCTTACCACCTCCCTTGGGCGACATGACGGCCCAGAACAGCGAATGGTTGGCATGACCACCACCTTGGTTGATCACTGCAGCGCGCAGTTTTTCCGGCAGTTGCTGAACGCTGGAGACCAGTTTCTCTACCGGCCAGCCGGCAAACTCGGTGCCTTCGACGGCAGCATTGAGGTTATTGATATAGGTCTGGTGGTGCTTGGTGTAGTGAATTTCCATGGTTTGCGCATCGATATGCGGCTCCAGGGCATCGTAGGCGTAAGGCAAGGCAGGCAAGGTGTAGGACATATCAATGTGCTCCATAAAAAGGGCTGTTGCGGGTCGGCGCATCGGTCTGCGCCGTATGGCTGCCCAGCAAGCGATGGGTGCGGGGGTACTCGCCGTGATCGCTAATGAAATTCAACAGTTCGACGTAGGTCTTGCTGCTCTGGCGCAAGGCCGCCTCGCGCAAAGGCTGAGGCAGGCGGGTGTTCTGCATGGTCTGCAGCAAGCGCTGGTGAATGGCGCAGAGGTATTCGGCGCTTTCCTCAGGCTGGTTCAGGCGCAAGTGCAGGTCCGCCAGGTTGTGATGGGAAATAACGCAAGCTGCCACTGCCTCGTCGGCATCACCCCAGCGCGCGAACAACACTTGGGCCAGGGCCAGGGCTTGCAGGTAATGCTCGCGGGCATCCACCAGTTCGCCCTGCATAAAGCAGCGATTAGCCCGTTCGATCGTGCGTTTCCAGTGCTCCATGGTGAGCCTCCAAAGCAGGGTCGGTGATTACACGCCGCCCGCCGTGAGCTTTTCCGGATCCAGGAGGATTTCCAGTTGGCTGCGGGGCAGATCGGTGTGTTCGAGCGCCACATCAATCACCGGCCGGCCTTGTTGGTAGGCTTTCTTGGCGATTTCAGCGGCCTTTTGGTAACCAATGATCGGGTTGAGTGCAGTGACCAGGATCGGGTTGCGCGAGAGCGCTTCCTTGAGCTTGGGTTCGTTGACCTTGAAGCTGGCGATGGCCTTGTCCGCCAGCAGGCGGCTGGAGTTGGCCAGCAACTCCAGGCTACTGAGCAGGTTCTGGGCGATGATCGGCAGCATCACGTTGAGTTCGAAGTTGCCAGACTGACCTGCGATGGTGATTGCGCTGTCATTGCCGATCACCTGTGCCGCAACCATGGCCGTAGCCTCTGGAATCACCGGGTTGACCTTGCCCGGCATGATCGACGAGCCCGGCTGCAGGCCTTCGAGTTCGATTTCACCAAGACCGGCGAGCGGGCCGGAGTTCATCCAGCGCAGGTCGTTGGCGATTTTCATCAGCGACACGGCAATGGCTTTGAGTTGGCCGGAAACGGCAACGGCGGTGTCCTGGGAGCCAATCAAGGCGAACAGATTCTTGCCTGGCGTGAACTGCACCTGGGTCAGGCTGCTCAGTTGCTGACTGAAACGTGCAGCAAACTCAGGATGCGCGTTGATCCCGGTACCTACCGCAGTGCCGCCCTGGGCCAGGGCCTGCAGGCTTGGCAGCAAGCCCTGCAAGTGCGCG
Organism: Pseudomonas sp. WS 5027; assembly: GCF_012985695.1. Taxonomy (NCBI): domain Bacteria; kingdom Pseudomonadati; phylum Pseudomonadota; class Gammaproteobacteria; order Pseudomonadales; family Pseudomonadaceae; genus Pseudomonas; species Pseudomonas sp. WS 5027. Next base: position 174,957 of record NZ_JAAQWU010000009.1, read on the forward strand.
ATATTGGCCTTGAGTTGCTGCGCCCATCCTTCGAGCACCTGACTCATGCGTACAGGCATGGCGTCCATCAGGTGAGTACGCCCGGTCTTGATGAACGGATGGACTTCTACCGCCTTGCGCTCGATCACCTCAACCAGGTGCAGCAAGGCCGGCAAAGTCTGTTCATGCAGCACCAGCGCGGCGCTGACGTGAATGGTGGTCGGGATGATGTCGTTGCTGCTTTGCCCGCAATTGACGTGGTCATTGGGGTTGACCGGCTCGCCCAGCATGCGGCTGGCCAGGGTCGCGATCACTTCGTTGGCATTCATGTTGGAACTGGTGCCGGAACCGGTCTGAAAGATATCCACCGGGAAGTGCTGCATGAAGTCGCCTTCCAGCAAGCCTTGGGCGGCGTCGACGATGGCTTTGCCCTGGCTTGCGCTGATCTGCTGGAGATCGACGTTGGCCTTGGCGGCCGCAGCCTTGGCCAGGATCAGGGCGCGAATGAACTGGGTCGGCATGCGTTGGTGGCTGATCGGAAAGTTGTTCACCGCACGCTGAGTCTGGGGGCCATACAAAGCCTCAGCGGGGACTTGCAACTCGCCCATGCTGTCACGTTCGATACGGGTATTACTCATCAGAAGATCCTTGCACCAAGTCGGAGTGAGAAATAGAAGGCAGCAATTCACAAGTCGCCAATTGCCAGGCAAAGGTCTGCCAGCGCTTGAGGCGGCAGGCGCAGTGAGAGAGGTTTTCCAAGTCGCGCAGTGGGCGCCAGGCCTGGTCCAGGCACGTGGAGCGCCAATGCAATGGCAAGGCGATATCGGTGGCGGTATCGATCAGCAAGCGGAACGAGGTCTCGGCGATGGTCCACGGGTGCGTGGCCGTGCAGCAGGCCAGGTAGCGACCTTCATTCAGGTAATGCTCGATCAGGCGTGGCTCGTCAGGGTTGAGTCCACAGCGAATCTGGCGACTCATCCAACGCCAGCTTTCCAGATAGGGATCCTCGTGCAGGACAGAACTCATGATCCACGCTCGCTCGATAATGAGATTTATTATTAAATGATATTAAGAATCAAAACAAGCTATTGAGCCAATACCTTTGTCGGCCTTGTAATATTCCAGGCAAAAAAAAGCGCCACCCTTGGGGTGGCGCTGCCATGTAACGATTAGGTGTCTAGCTGCCGGCAACGGTCATGCGTTCGATCAGCACCGAGCCGGTGCGAATATTGCTGCGCAGTTCCAGATCGTTACCCACGGCGACAATCTGCTTGAACATATCGCGCATATTGCCGGCGATGGTCACTTCCTGGACGGCGAATTGGATTTCGCCATTCTCCACCCAGAACCCCGCCGCGCCTCGGGAATAATCGCCCGTCACCATGTTCAAGCCGTGACCCATCAACTCGGTCACCAGCAAACCACGGCCCATGCGCCGCAGTAGCGCCGCCTGGTCTTCATCGCCATGGGTCACGAACAGGTTGTGAACGCCACCGGAGTTCGCGGTACTGGGCAAACCAAGCTTGCGCCCGGCATAGGTACCAAGCACGTAGGAAACCAGCTCACCATTTTCGACAAACGGCTTGGCGTAGGTCGCCAGGCCATCGCCATCAAAGGCCGAACTGCCCATGGCCCGCATCAGATGCGGGCGCTCATCCAGGGTCAGCCACTCAGGAAACAACTTCTGCCCCAGCGCGCCCTCAAGGAACGACGACTTGCGGTACAGGTTGCCCCCGGAAATCGCCCCCAGGAAGCTACCGAACAGACCGCCCGCCAACTCCGCCGAAAACAGCACCGGCACTTCGCAAGTCGGCACCGGGCGTGCGCCCAGGCGGCTCGCGGCCCGTTGCGCGGCGCGCTGGCCAATGCTCACCGGGTCCGCCAGCAACTCGCCCTGGCGACTCACGTCATACCAGTAGTCACGCTGCATCTGGCCATCGGCCTCGGCGATCATCACGCAGCTCAGGCTATGGCGTGTCGACGCATAGCCGCCGATAAAGCCATGACTGTTCCCATACACACGGCAACCCTGATGGGTGCTCAAGGTGGTGCCATCGGCATTCTTGATTCGGCTGTCGGTATCAAATGCCGCAGCTTCGCAGGCTAGGGCCTTTTCGATCGCCTGCTCGGGAGTGATATCCCAGGCGTGATACAGATCGAAATCTTTCAGGTCCCGCGCCATCAAGGCCGCATCCGCCAAACCGGACGCCTCGTCTTCGGAGGTGTGCTTGGCAATCGCCAGCGCGGCGGCAACGGTTTCGCGAATGGCTTCCGGACCGCTGGCCGAGGTGCTGGCCGAGCCTTTGCGCTGCCCCACATACAAGGTGATGCCAAAACCCTGGTCGCGGTTGAACTCAACGGTTTCCACTTCCCGCTGACGTACCGAAGTCGACAAGCCCTGCTCCAGCGACACCGCCACTTCACAGGCACTGGCCCCTTGGCGCTTGGCCTCGGCAATGATCTGCTCAACTTGTTCCTGCAGTGCCGGTAACGCTTGTGGACCGACGCTTTGGGCTGCACTCATGGTTTTCTCCACTCAAATTCTGCTTTCGGTTAAGGCCATCGAGCGACCGGGCCGGACAAGCGGCCCCCGACTGGTTATCATGGCGGCGTTTCTTTGCGGACTGCCACCATGGTTGATTCTTACGACGACTCCCTCGATGGGGAGAAAAGCAAAACCCAGGTCAAACGCGAGCTGCATGCTCTGGTTGATCTTGGCGAGCGCCTTACAACACTCAAGCCGGACTTGATTGCCAAACTGCCATTGACCGACGAAATGCGCCGGGCCCTGGCGGATGCACCCAAGCACACCGCGAATATCGCGCGTAAACGGCACATCATGTTTATCGGCAAGCTGATGCGCGACCAGGACACTGACGCCATTCTGACTTTGCTCGACCAACTCGATGCTTCCACCCGCCAGTACAACGAACGCTTCCATAACCTGGAGCGTTGGCGCGACCGCCTGATCGGCGGTGACGACGCTGTATTGGAGAAGTTCGTCCTGGACTATCCGGATGCCGACCGCCAGCAACTGCGCTCCCTGATCCGTCAGGCCCAGCACGAACTGGCACAGAACAAGGCGCCGGCCACCAGCCGTAAAATCTTCAAGTACATCCGTGAGCTGGACGAGACTCAACGCGGCCTGCGCTGATCCTCTTCCCCGGGTGGCGGTCTTCGCCACCCGAAGCTCCACGCCTTACGACCCCGTGCCACCCACGGTGATCGCATCAATTTTCAGGGTTGGCTGGCCGACACCGACCGGCACCGATTGCCCATCCTTGCCACACATCCCCACACCGCTGTCCAGCGCCAGGTCGTTACCGACCATCGACACCTTGCTCATGGCTTCCGGGCCGTTGCCAATCAGGGTTGCGCCCTTGACCGGCGCGGTGATCTTGCCGTCTTCGATCAAATAGGCTTCGCTGGTGGAGAACACGAACTTGCCGCTGGTGATATCCACCTGGCCACCACCCAGGTTGGCGCAATAGATCCCACGCTTCACCGAAGCAATGATCTCTGCCGGATCGCTTTCACCCGCCAACATGTAGGTATTGGTCATGCGCGGCATAGGTAAATGCGCGTAGGACTCACGACGACCGTTGCCGGTGCGCGCCACGCCCATCAGGCGCGCGTTGAGCTTGTCTTGCATATAGCCCTTGAGCACGCCGTTTTCGATCAGCGTGGTGCACTCGGTGGGCGTGCCTTCGTCATCGACGCTCAGGGAGCCACGGCGACCGGCCAATGTGCCGTCATCGACGATGGTGCAGAGCTTGGAGGCGACCATTTCGCCCATGCGCCCGCTGTAGGCGGAACTGCCCTTGCGGTTGAAGTCGCCTTCCAGGCCATGCCCCACCGCTTCGTGCAGCAATACCCCAGACCAGCCCGAACCCAGCACCACCGGCAGCGTACCGGCCGGCGCCGGGATGGCTTCCAGGTTGACCAGCGCCTGGCGCAACGCCTCGCGGGCATAACCCATGGCTCGGTCTTCGGTGAGGAAATAGCGATAATCCGTGCGCCCGCCGCCGCCATGACCGCCACGCTCGCGACGCCCGTTCTGCTCGACGATCACACTGACATTGAAACGCACCAGCGGCCGCACATCCGCCGCCAGGCTGCCATCGGTGGACGCCACCAGGATGCGCTCCCAAACACCGGCCATGCTCACACTCACCTGCTGGATGCGCGGGTCGAGGGCACGGGTTGCGGCATCCACACGCTTGAGCAGCTCGACCTTTTCGGCACGGCTGATCACTTCCAGCGGGTTGTCCGGGCCGTACAACTGGGTCACGTCCTGGGTGCTGAACGCCTGTACGGTGCCGTTCTGTCCGGCACGGGAAATCGAGCGCGCCGCACGGGCGGCCAGGCCCAGGGCTTCCAGGGTAATGGCATTGCTATAGGCAAAGCCGGTCTTCTCACCGGACTGCGCACGTACACCAACCCCTTGGTCCAGGTTGAAGCTGCCGTCCTTGACGATCCCATCTTCCAGGGACCATGACTCAGAGATCTGGCCCTGGAAATACAGGTCTGCTGCATCGATGCCCGGCCCGGCCAGGTCGCCCAGTACGGTTTGCAGACTTTCGATGGTCACGCCACCGGGCGCCAGGAGGTGTTCACTGACTGAGGACAACAACTCGCTCATAGGTTCGGCCTTAAATTCATCGTTCTGAAGCAGGTCGCTGTGCGCCCTGCGAGAAAAAGCGCCGGTGGCCTGCCACCGGCATACGCGCCCGTATCGACGCTTGTTCGCTGCTATCGCGTTCGGCCAACAACACCGCTTCGCCTTGATCCTGTTGTGCCAGCACCCGCCCCCACGGATCAACAATCGCCCCATGTCCATAGGTTTCCCGCGGCCCCGGATGCACGCCACCTTGCGCGGCCGCCAGCAGGTAACACTGGGTTTCAATAGCCCGCGCACGGATCAGCACATCCCAGTGCGCCGCGCCGGTCACCGCCGTAAAGGCCGAGGGCGCGGTAATCAATTCGGCGCCCGCCGCGCGCAATTCGCTGTACAGCTCCGGAAAGCGCAGGTCATAACAGACCGTCAGCCCCAGGCGCCCGACCGGCGTATCGGCCACCACCACGTGATTGCCGTAAGCATAGTCGTCGGATTCACGATAACGACCGCGCGCGTCAGCCACATCCACGTCAAACAGATGCAGCTTGTCGTAGCGAGCGACGATCTGACCCTGTGCGTCGATCAACAACGAGCAGGCATTGGACTTGGCGTCGGGGTGATCCTGTGGGGGCAACGGCAGTGTGCCGGCCACTATCCATAAGTTGAGGTCACGGGCGACCAGTTTCAACCAGGGCAGGATCGGCCCCTCGCCCAAGGCTTCGGCACGGCCGATGGCGGCCACATCGCGCCGCCCCATGGCGGCGAAGTTTTCCGGCAGGACCGCCAGTTGCGCGCCCCCTGCCGCCGCCTGCTCCAGCAAGCGCCTGGCCTGGGCCAGGTTGGCCAGGACATCGCTCTGGCTGACCATCTGGATTACCGCAAAGGACATGGGCCGACACTCCATAAAAAGCATGGGGCCATGCTACTCCACAGGCGCTTATTGTGGTTTTTCAAATGGCTTGTCGAAGGTGATTTTTGGATCTTTCCATGGCCCTTCCACCTTGTACTGGACGCTGGCAAAACGCGAAACCCGATCACCGATCAATTTGTCGATCAAAAACAACGCGCCGCCAATGGCCGGCGCGCCCACAATCAACGCTGCAATCGGCAGGTTGTTGGTCACCGGCAAGGTCACCAGCAACTTGGCATCGACACGATCAGCCACCAGGTCCAGGGTGCCGTTTAGCTCCAGATTGCTCGACGGCCCCGTGAGGATAATCGGCTCACGGGTCACAAACACACCATTGCTGGCAGCCAACAAGCCCTTGACCCGGTCATAGCTCAGGCCCTTGCCAAGCAAGTCCGAGAAGTCCAGGCGCAAACGCCGACCAATCGAGTTGAAGTTCAGCAGGCCAAACACCCGTAAAGCCTGGGCACCGCCCTCGACCTCGACGAACTGGCCCTTGCGGAATGACGCATCCAGGCTGCCGGAAAAACGCTTGGGCCCAACCCACGCAGGCGAACCCGGCCAGCGCCCATCAACATCCAGATGAAAATCCTGGCTAGTCACCGTGGGCGCAAAGCCCCAGCCCTTGAGCACATCGGCGATATTCTTGCCGTCCAGGCGTCCCTTGTACCAGCTGTTGCTCGCGCCAGGAGCCCCTTCCCAACCACCAGCGCCCTTGAGCTGCATGCCCTTGAGACCCAGATCGAGGTTGTTGAAGGCCATGCCCTTGGCGGTCGGGCGCACCTTCAACGACCAGGCGCCGATCAGGTCGGGGCCCTGGAACAACTGGGCAATGGCGATATCCAGCGCGGGAATATCCTTGGGATCGATGCCGGCCAGGGGATCAGGGGCGTTTTCATCGGCCTGTACCGTAGGGTCGACCGCCGGCAGCTTCACATACTGCAGGTTGATGGCAATGGGTGCGCCCTTGGCATCTGGCAGGCCAACAGTGCCCTTGGCCTGCTGGCTGTCGAGCTGCAGGCCCCAGGCGGCGGGCTTGCGGTCCAGTTTCAGAGTGACCTGATCGAGTTGCGTCCCAAACCCGGTCAGCTTGCCGATCTTGAAATCGGCACTGCTCAGCAGTTGCTTGGCATTGCCGCCCGGATCGTTGCCGGCGTAGCGATCCACCAGTTTCTTCCAGGGATCGATATCCAGCTCCGACAGCACCCCGCGAATCCGCAGGCCCTTGCCACCGGGCAGCAAGGCATCGCCATCACCAAGGAACAGCTCGCCACGGCCCTGGGCAAAGTTGTCCGCCGGGGCTGCAAAGGTAAAGTTCGCCAGCTCGCCATAATCAAACCAGTAGCGCCGCTCCGCGCCCTGCAAGGTCATGCGGAACACACTCTCACGGCCCTGGCTGGCGGACATGCCAAATGGCGCGGGCAAGTCCACTGCCACGCCCTTGAGGTTGGAGCTGACCCGCAACTGGCTGTCGGCACCATCCAGGTCCAGTTGCAGTTGGTACGGGATATCCCCGGATACCGGCAGCGGCTGGCTGACTTTCAGCCAATCGGTGAGGCGCTTGACCGTCACCTGGCCCTTGGCTGTGACCCGTGTGCTGAGGTTTCCTGGCTTGCCACCGGCAGCAATCTGCGCAGTGATCGGCCGGTCAAAGGCTTGGGCGGTGATGTTCTGGCCACTCAGGCCCTTGGCGCTGTCGAAGCGAAACTCGCCCTTGAGCTGGTTCAGGTCCAGGGTCGGCTCAGCCAGTTGCAGGCGCGCCTTGTCGGTCTTGAAGTCCACTACAATTTTCGGCTCGGTGCCCTTGGCCAGGGGAATATCCAGGTCCAGGGAACCTTGCAGGTCGCCCTCGCCTTTCCAGCCGGCAAACGTCGACGCCGTGCCGATGGGAGCCTCCTGGAGAATCTTCAGGCCGTCTCCCAACCCACCGGCAAACCCGCCCGTCAGCAGCAAATGGCTGTCATGGCCAGGCAGTGCATGGGGAATATTGACGTAGATATCCTTGACCTTGGTATCGAGCAACTGCCCCTTGCTGGCCAGGATACGCACGCCGGTCTCTTCGACGAACACTTCACCGGCCACCTTGCTGACATGGGGCCAGCCCGGCTGGAACGCCAGTTCGGCGTCATGCACCTTGAAGAACAGGCTGATATTGCGCGCCGCCGTCAGCGCATCGTGATTCAACGAGCCTTGGTACTGGAAGAAACCTTCATCGACCGCGCCCTTGAGAATCGCAGTACGCAGCCATTCATCCAGGGCCGGGCTCAACACCGCAGGCAAGTACTTGGGCGTAAAGCGCCCATCGCCATCGACCATGCCGACCCGCAGGTCCATGTAGTCTTCCTGGCTGTGATCGAAATGCAGGCGAATCAGGAAATCCGCCGCCACCTTGCCCTCTTCCCCGAGCACCTTGATATACGGTGCAATCAGCGTGAAGCCTTGCTTATCCAGCTTCCACGTCAGGCGAGCATTGGCCTGGATGTACTGCCAGGGCTTGGCGAAAATCGGGTCCAGGTGCAAGACGAAATCCTTGCTGTCCATGCGCAACTCGCCCTGGCCCAGATCGCCACTGATGCTCCCGGATACATTGCGGGCCGCCGGCGCGCCGAAATAGGCGTCAAAGCCCACGCGGTCGAGGTTGGCGGCGAAGCTGACGCGCTGGTCGCCCTCCTCCTGCGGACGATAATCCACTAGCACATTGCGCAGCACGCCCGTGGCCTTCAACGCCTCTACGGTCTTGGCAAAACCTTCCGGCAATGGCGCCAGAGCATTGAGCAAGGGGGTAATCGGCGTCAGATCCAGGCGGTCGGCCTGCAGATTCCAGATCTCCTGCGCCTTGTCGGTGGCCAGGGTTTGCTGCAATTGCAGGTGCGACTCCCAACGGGTGTCGCCCAGGTTCATGGCCAACGAGTCGAAGACCACCTTCAGACCGCTGTCACTGCGCTGCAGGTAGGCCGTGAGGCCCAGGTTCTGGATGCTCGTGGGCTTGCGCTGGGCATAACGGACCTTCACCTGCGGCGCATTGAGCCGGGTGGCGGCACTTTGCAGGGCGCCATTGGCCCAGGTCAGCCAGAACTCACCGCCGGCTTTCAACTCGCTGAGTTTCCAGTCCCGGGTCAACTTCGCCGGTATCCATTGCGCCCAATTGCTCTGGGGCAGGCTCAGGTACGCCTGGACTTCACCGTCGCGCCACTGGCTGGCACGGATCCGCGTACGCAGGCTGAGAGCCAGCGGTTGCCCATCGGGCAAGGTCAGGCGGGCATCCAGGCGCTGGCGAGTGGCACCGGTTTGCAGGCTCAAGCCCACGTAGGTCAAGGTCAGCGGTGCTTGTTCGAACGGCTGCAAGGTAACCTGGCTGTCCAACAGCGAGACCTTCGCCACCGCCTGCATGCGCTTGAGCAGTTGCTCCGGGTCCAAGGGTTGGTCGTCCTGCACCGGCAGGCCTTGCAACGCCCAATGGCCGTCCTGGTCTTCCTTGACGCTGAGCTGCAAGCCGCTGACTTCCAGATGGGCAATGCGCACATCCCAGGCCAGCAGGCTGGCCCAGAGATCGGGCACCACTTGCACCTGGTCCAGGCGCAGGGCACTGCTGCCTTCACCGACCATCACATCATGGGCGAGCAATACCGGGGCAAAGCCGCTCCAGCGCCCTTCCAGGCTGCCAATGCTCAGGGGCATGTCGACCGCCGCCTGTGCCTTGGCCTCGACTTCGCCACGGTACTCCGCCACCAATGGCGTCAATTCGCGGCCCAGGCTGACGTAGACCGCCGCCAGCACCAACAGCAATGCACACAGGCCAAGGCCCCAACGGGTCAGTGCGGCAAAAAAGCGTGGCAGACGCTCCATGTCAGGCGACCCTCAAGGTAATAGTCGGACGGCAGATCAAGGTTTGCCGGTCTCGTTGAAAAGGACTGATGCGGATCAGAGCAGCACCACGTCGTATTGTTCCTGGGAATACATGGTTTCGACCTGGAAACGGATGGTGCGGCCAATAAAGCCCTCCAATTCCGCTACGTTGCCTGACTCTTCGTCCAGCAAACGGTCCACTACCTTCTGGTTGGCCAGGACTCTATAACCCTCGGCCTGGTAAGCGCGTGCCTCCCGTAGGATTTCCCGGAAAATCTCGTAGCAAACCGTTTCCGGGGTCTTCAACTTACCGCGCCCCTGACAACTGCTGCACGGCTCGCACAGCACTTGTTCAAGACTTTCGCGGGTGCGCTTGCGGGTCATCTGCACCAGGCCCAACTCGGTGATACCGATGATGTTGGTCTTGGCGTGATCGCGCTCCAGTTGCTTTTCAAGGGTGCGCAACACCTGGCGCTGGTGTTCTTCATCTTCCATGTCGATGAAGTCGATGATGATGATCCCGCCCAGGTTGCGCAGGCGCAGTTGGCGGGCAATGGCAGTGGCGGCTTCGAGGTTGGTCTTGAAGATGGTTTCTTCAAGGTTGCGATGGCCGACGAAGGCACCGGTGTTCACGTCAATGGTGCTCATGGCTTCCGCCGGGTCCACCACTAGGTAGCCACCGGACTTGAGTGGCACCTTGCGTTCCAGGGCCTTCTGGATTTCGTCCTCGACGCCATACAGGTCGAAAATCGGCCGTTCACCGGGATAGTGTTCCAGGCGGTCGGCGATTTCCGGCATCAGTTCGGCAACAAATTGCGTAGTTCGCTGGAAGGTTTCCCGCGAGTCGATGCGAATTTTCTCGATCTTGGGGCTGACCAAGTCGCGCAGGGTTCGCAGGGCCAGACCCAGGTCTTCATAGATGACGCTCGGCGCGCCGATGGTCTTGATCTGGGCACCGATCTGATCCCACAGGCGCCGCAGGTAGCGAATGTCCATGAGGATCTCGTCGGCACCGGCGCCCTCGGCGGCGGTACGCAGGATAAAGCCGCCCGCTTCTTTGATGCCTTCGGCCGCCACGCAATCGCTGACGACCTTTTTCAAGCGCTCACGCTCGCCTTCGTCTTCGATTTTCAGGGAAATGCCGACATGGGCGGTGCGTGGCATGTACACCAGGTAGCGCGAAGGAATCGATAACTGCGTGGTCAGGCGCGCGCCCTTGGAGCCGATCGGATCCTTGGTGACTTGCACCACCAGGCTCTGCCCTTCATGCACCAGGGCGCTGATGCTCTCGACAGCCGGGCCTTCGCGCAGGGAGATTTCCGAGGCATGGATAAATGCCGCGCGGTCCAGGCCGATATCGACAAAGGCCGCCTGCATCCCCGGCAACACCCGCACGACCTTGCCTTTATAGATATTGCCAACGATCCCGCGCTTCTGGGTGCGCTCGACGTGCACTTCCTGCAAAACACCGTTTTCTACCACCGCCACGCGCGATTCCATCGGCGTGATATTGATCAGAATCTCTTCACTCATGGCTGGGTCTCGTTCAGGCGTTTTCACAATAGTGGCCGATCGCTTAAATGTGGCGCTGGAGTAAAGCGTTCAGCGCACGGAAAGGTGTTGCCAACAGGGTATGCCGAAATGGCTCAGCAGTTCTGCTGTTTCGCAGACCGGCAGGCCAACGACTGCGGAGTAGCTGCCATTGAGGCCGGCGACAAACACCGCCGCCAACCCTTGGATAGCATAGCCGCCCGCCTTGTCCTGGGGCTCCCCGCTGTGCCAGTAAGTCGTTGCTTCGTGTGTTGAAATCTTGCGAAAGCGCACGCGGCTACTGACCAGGCGCGTTTCGCAGCGCAGGCCATCGAGCACGGCAATGGCGGTGAGGACTTCGTGTTCACGATCAGAAAGGGCCAGCAACATGGCCAGGGCATCGGCCTGATCCAGAGGCTTGCCCAGGATCCGGCCATCGAGGATGACGGCGGTATCGGCGCCCAGCACGCAGGTATTTGCGGTGTCGGCCAATGTCGCCAAGCCTGCGGCGGCTTTGCCACAGGCCAGGCGTTCGACATAGGCCGCAGGTGATTCGTCGCCCAGGGGTGTTTCATCGATGGCGGCGTTGACCACGGTGAACGGCACGCCGATCTGGGTCAGCAGTTCACGCCGCCGAGGAGAGCCGGAGGCCAGATAAAGCGCATGCATTGCAGACTCTCCCTGTGGGTTCGATAACCAGGCAGAGCCTCGCGACCCACTCAATTGATTTTATAGCGGCGACGCAACCCACGCAGGCCGAAGCTGATCCATGGCCACAACAGCGCACTGACCAAGGCCGGCAAGACCAGCGCCAAGGTGGGTTGGCGGTTGCCGGTCAAGGCGCTGAGCCACAGCTGCACCAGCTGGGCCAGACCGAAGATCACCAGGATGACCAGGCACTGCTGCCACATCGGGAACATACGCAGGCGTTGCTGCAACGACAGCACCAAAAATGTAATCAGCGTAAGAATCAACGCGTTCTGCCCGAGCAACGTGCCATACATCACGTCCTCAGCCAGCCCCAGGCACATCGCAGTGACCATGCCGACCTTGTGCGGCAGGGCCAGGGCCCAGAATGCCAGGAGCAATGCCAGCCATAGCGGGCGCAGGATTTCCATGAATTGCGGCATCGGCGAAACGCTGAGCAGCATGCCGATGGCGAAGGTTAGCCAGACTATCCAGCCATTGCGCGAATGAGTACCGGCCATTATTGCGCCCCCTGTCGAGTGGTTGCCGGCGCGGGCGCCGCAGCAGGCGCCGTCGCCGCTGGTTTGACCGGCCGAGCAGGTTGGGCGACCGGCTTGGCAGGTGTCGCCGCGGCAGGCGTGGCGGGTGCAACCGGGGTCGCCACGGGTACCGCTGGTTTGGGTACGGTTGCCGGAATTATCGGCGTCGCGGTGCCGTCTTGCTTGTCCTGCGCTTCCTGGGCCTGGGCGGCTTCGTTGGCGCGCTCTTCTGGCGTGCGCGTGTCGCTGAACACCAGCAACAGGTAGCGGCTACGGTTCAGCGCGGCCGTCGGCACGGCGCGGACAATCGCAAAGGGTTGACCGGAATCGTGGATCACTTCCTTGACCGTCGCCACCGGATAGCCCGCTGGGAACCGCTGACCAAGACCGGAGCTGACCAGCAGATCGCCTTCCTTGATGTCGGCGGTGTCCGCCACATGCCGCAGCTCCAGGCGCTCGGGGTTACCCGTACCGCTGGCAATCGCCCGCAGGCCATTGCGGTTGACCTGCACCGGAATGCTGTGGGTGGTGTCGGTGAGCAGCAGCACGCGGGAGGTATAGGGCATCAACTCAACCACCTGACCCATCAGGCCACGGGCATCGAGCACCGGTTGGCCAAGGACCACGCCATCGCGCTCGCCCTTGTTGATGATGATGCGGTGGGTAAAGGGGTTGGGGTCCATGCCGATCAACTCGGCCACTTCGACCTTTTCGTTGACCAACGCGGAAGAATTGAGCAACTCGCGCAGCCGGACGTTCTGTTCGGTCAGGGCCGCCAGCTTTTGCATGCGCCCCTGCAACAGCAGGTTTTCGGTCTTGAGTTTTTCGTTCTCGGCCACCAGTTCGGTACGGCTGCCAAATTGGCTGGCCACACCTTGCCATAGCCGTTGCGGCAGGTCAGTGATCCAGTAGGACTGCATCAATACCAGCGACATCTGGCTACGCACTGGCTTGAGCAGTGTGAAGCGGGCATCGACCACCATCAGCGCGACCGATAGCACGACCAGCACCAACAAGCGCACGCCCAATGAGGGGCCTTTAGTGAAGAGCGGTTTAATAGGCCGCTCCTCCCGGGCAGATATTCTCTTTATTCATACGGCATCAAACCGGCCTGGATGCAGATTGAAGAAGATAAACGCCAACAGGCAGCACTGCAAAGTGCTGCCTGTTGGCGAAACATGGCGCAACCAACGATCTTATTCGCTGGAGAGCAGGTCCATGGTGTGTTTATCCATCATTTCCAGTGCACGACCACCGCCACGGGCCACGCAGGTCAGCGGGTCTTCGGCGACAATCACCGGCAGGCCGGTTTCCTGGGCCAGCAGCTTGTCGAGGTCGCGCAGCAAGGCGCCACCACCGGTCAGCACCAGGCCACGCTCCGCGATATCGGAAGCCAGTTCCGGCGGCGATTGCTCCAGGGCGCTTTTTACCGCCTGAACGATGGTGGCCAGGGACTCTTGCAGAGCTTCCAGCACTTCATTGGAGTTCAGGGTAAAGGCACGTGGAACGCCTTCTGCCAGGTTGCGACCGCGAACGTCGACTTCGCGCACTTCGCCGCCCGGGTAAGCGGTACCGATTTCCTGCTTGATGCGCTCGGCGGTGGATTCGCCGATCAGGCTGCCGTAGTTACGGCGCACATAAGTGATGATTGCTTCGTCGAAGCGGTCGCCGCCAACCCGCACGGATTCGGCATACACCACGCCATTGAGGGAGATCAGGGCGATTTCAGTGGTACCACCACCGATATCCACCACCATCGAACCGCGCGCTTCTTCAACCGGCAGGCCGGCACCGATGGCCGCAGCCATTGGTTCTTCGATCAGGAACACTTCGCGGGCACCGGCGCCAAGGGCCGATTCACGGATGGCGCGACGCTCCACCTGGGTGGATTTGCATGGAACGCAGATCAGCACGCGAGGGCTGGGCTGCAGGAAACTGTTTTCGTGAACCTTGTTGATGAAGTACTGCAGCATCTTCTCGCAGACGCTGAAGTCGGCGATCACGCCGTCTTTCATCGGACGAATGGCGGCAATGTTGCCAGGTGTACGGCCGAGCATGCGCTTGGCCTCGGTGCCCACGGCAACGACACTTTTCTGATTACCATGGGTCCGAATGGCCACAACCGATGGCTCATTCAGGACGATACCGCGCTCGCGCACGTAAATAAGGGTGTTGGCAGTGCCCAGGTCGATGGAAAGATCGCTGGAAAACATGCCACGCAGTTTCTTGAACATGGGAAAGGGACCCTAGGCAACGCGTGGGTAAAAAAGTGCGGCAAACTCTAACAACGACAGGGATTTTGGGCAAGGCGCCAATGTGCTAAATTGGCCGACTTTCTGTGCACCTAACCCCACAATCGCGGCCTTATGACCGTAGAAATGCGGTAGTGTTCCGACAATCTAACACACGGATAGCTTCCGTTCTGTTTTCCACTGGAGAATCCCATGGCGCTTGAACGCTCCGACGTGGAAAAAATCGCTCATTTGGCCTGCCTGGGCCTCAATGAAGCCGATCTTCCACAGACCACCGCAGCCCTGAACAGCATTCTCGGGCTGGTCGACCAGATGCAAGCGGTGAATACCGACGGCATCGAACCCCTGGCCCACCCACTGGAAGCCAGCCAGCGCCTGCGCGCAGACGTCGTGACCGAACGCAATAATCGCGAGGCCTACCAGTCCATCGCACCAGCGGTCGAAAACGGCCTGTACCTGGTTCCGAAAGTCATCGACTAAAGGGAAAGAGCCTGCAATGCATCAATTGACTCTGGCCGAGATCGCCCGCGGTCTCGCCGACAAAAAGTTTTCTTCCGAAGAGCTGACCAAGACCCTCCTGGCGCGTATCGCCGAGCTGGATCCGAAGGTCAACAGCTTCATCAGCCTCACCGAGGAGCTGGCCCTGGGCCAGGCCAAGGCCGCCGACGCCCGTCGCGCCAACGGTGAAAGCGGCGCGCTGCTGGGTGCGCCAATCGGTCACAAGGACCTGTTCTGCACCCAGGGCATCCGCACCAGCTGCGGCTCGAAGATGCTCGACAACTTCAAGGCGCCCTATGACGCCACGGTCGTCGCCAAGCTGGCCGAAGCCGGGGCCGTGACCCTGGGCAAGACCAACATGGACGAATTCGCCATGGGCTCGGCCAACGAATCGAGCTACTACGGCGCCGTGAAAAACCCGTGGAACCTGGAGCACGTGCCCGGCGGTTCGTCCGGTGGCTCGGCAGCAGCCGTTGCCGCGCGCCTGCTGCCGGCCGCTACGGCCACCGATACCGGCGGCTCGATCCGCCAGCCCGCCGCATTCACCAACCTCACCGGCCTGAAACCGACCTACGGTCGTGTTTCCCGCTGGGGCATGATTGCCTACGCGTCCAGCCTCGACCAGGGCGGCCCGTTAGCCCGCACCGCCGAAGACTGCGCAATATTGTTACAAGGCATGGCCGGCTTCGATGCGAAGGACTCCACCAGCATCGATGAGCCGGTGCCGGACTACAGCGCCAGCCTCAATACCTCGCTCAAAGGCCTGCGTATCGGCGTGCCGAAAGAGTATTTCAGCGCCGGCCTCGACCCGCGTATCGCCGAACTGGTGCACAACAGCATCAAGGAGCTGGAAAAACTCGGCGCGGTGATCAAGGAAATCAGCCTGCCGAACAACCAGCACGCGATTCCTGCTTATTACGTGATTGCCCCGGCCGAAGCCTCCTCCAACCTGTCGCGTTTCGACGGCGTGCGCTTTGGCTATCGCTGTGAAGATCCGAAAGACCTCACTGACCTGTACAAACGCTCCCGCGGCGAAGGCTTCGGCGTGGAGGTACAGCGCCGGATCATGGTCGGGGCCTACGCCTTGTCGGCTGGCTACTACGATGCTTACTACCTCAAGGCGCAAAAGATCCGGCGCCTGATCAAGAACGACTTCATGGCTGCCTTCAATGAAGTCGACCTGATCATCGGCCCAACTACGCCGAACCCGGCCTGGAAGATCGGCGCCAAGACCGGCGACCCGATCGCCGAGTACCTGGAAGACCTGTACACCATCACCGCCAACCTCGCGGGCTTGCCGGGCTTGTCCATGCCAGCCGGTTTCGTCGATGGCCTGCCGGTGGGCGTGCAGTTGCTTGCCCCGTATTTCCAGGAAGGCCGCTTGCTCAATGTGGCGCACCAGTACCAGTTGAACACTGACTGGCACACTCGCACCCCAACCGGCTTCTGAGGAGAACACTATGCAATGGGAAGTTGTGATCGGGCTGGAGATTCATACCCAGCTCGCCACCCAATCGAAGATTTTCTCCGGTAGCGCCACCACGTTCGGCTCAGAGCCCAACACCCAGGCCAGCCTGGTAGACCTGGGCATGCCTGGCGTATTGCCAGTGTTGAACCAGGAAGCGGTGCGCATGGCGGTGATGTTCGGCCTGGCGATTGACGCCCAGATCGGCCAGCACAACGTGTTCGCGCGCAAGAACTACTTCTACCCGGACCTGCCCAAGGGCTACCAGATCAGCCAGATGGAATTGCCGATCGTTGGCAAGGGCTACCTGGATATCCCCCTGGAAGACGGCACGATCAAACGTGTGGGCGTGACCCGTGCGCACCTGGAAGAAGATGCCGGCAAGAGCCTGCATGAAGAATTCAATGGCGCCACCGGCATCGACCTGAACCGCGCCGGCACGCCGCTGCTGGAGATCGTGTCCGAGCCGGACATGCGCAGCGCCAAGGAAGCCGTGGCCTACGTCAAGACCATCCACGCGCTGGTGCGTTACCTGGGCATTTGCGACGGCAACATGGCCGAAGGCTCGCTGCGCTGCGACTGCAACGTGTCGGTGCGGCCTAAAGGCCAGGTCGAGTACGGCACCCGCTGTGAGATCAAGAACGTCAACTCGTTCCGTTTCATCGAAAAGGCGATCAACACCGAGGTCCGTCGCCAGATCGAGCTGATCGAAGACGGCGGCAAGGTGATCCAGCAGACGCGCCTGTACGACCCGAACAAAGACGAAACCCGCGCCATGCGCAGCAAGGAGGAAGCCAACGACTACCGTTACTTCCCCGATCCGGACCTGTTGCCGGTGGTCATCGAGGACTCGTTCCTCAATGACGTGCGCGCCACCCTGCCAGAACTGCCACCGCAAAAACGCGAGCGCTTCCAGGCGCAGTTCGGTCTTTCGGTGTATGACGCCAGCGTCCTGGCGTCGAGCCGCGAGCAGGCCGACTATTTCGAAAAAGTCGTGAGCATCGCTGGCGACGCCAAGTTGGCGGCCAACTGGGTCATGGTCGAACTGGGCAGCCTGTTGAACAAACAGGGCCTGGAAATCGACGAAGCCCCGGTCTCGGCCGAACAACTGGGCGGCATGCTGCTGCGCATCAAGGACAACACCATCTCCGGCAAAATCGCCAAGACCGTGTTTGAGGCCATGGCCAGCGGTGAAGGCAACGCCGACGAGATCATCGAAAAGCGCGGCCTCAAGCAAGTCACCGACAGCGGCGCCATCTCGGCGGTTCTGGATGAAATGCTGGCGGCCAACGCCGAGCAGGTCGAGCAGTACCGCGCAGCGGATGAAGCCAAGCGCGGCAAGATGTTTGGCTTCTTTGTGGGCCAGGCGATGAAGGCCTCCAAAGGCAAGGCCAACCCGCAACAGGTCAACGAATTGCTCAAGAGCAAGCTCGAAGGCTGATAGCAATGAATGGTCCGAGCGGGATTTTACTTGCGACTCGGACCCCATGTGGGAGCGGGCTTGCTCGCGATGGCGGAGTGTCAGTCAATGTATTTGGCGACTGATTCACCGCTATCGCGAGCAAGCCCGCTCCCACATTTGTAATGGGGACACCTTGATAATGAAGCGTCTACTCGGCCTCTGCGCCCTGTTCTCCCTGCTCACCGGCTGCGCCAGCGGCCTGATAGACCCCAACGGATACGACGAAACCGGCACCGCGTCCTACTACGGCGCCAAGCACCATGGCAAGAAGACCGCCAGCGGTGAGCCCTTCAACCAACACGCCCTGACCGCCGCCCACCGGCGCCTGCCATTCGGCACGCGGGTCAAGGTCACCAATCTTGCCAGCAACAAAACCGTGGTGGTGCGCATCAATGATCGCGGCCCGCATACCCGTGGGCGGCTGATCGATCTTTCACGCCAGGCCGCCGAGCAGTTGGGTATGCTGCGCAGCGGAACCGCGCGCGTGCGCGTGCAAGCCCTGAGCAACTGACTGACGGAGCCCTGACCATTTTCGGATTAAGCGCCCTCTCGCCCCTGAGCCTGATTGAACTGATCAGCGGCCTGCTGCTGCTTATTGCCGGTGCCGAAATGCTGGTACGCGCAGCCGTGCGCCTGGCCGCCGGCCTCAAGGTCCGGCCACTGATCATTGGCTTGAGCATCGTGGCCTTTGGCAGCAGCGCGCCGCAAATCGCCGTCAGCCTGCAGGCCACCCTGGCCGGCAATACCGATATTGCCGTGGGCAGTGTGATTGGCAGCAGCATCTTCAATATCCTCGTCACCCTGGGTCTTTCGGCGCTGATTATTCCCCTGCGCGTCTCGCGGCAACTGGTGCGCCTGGATATCCCGGTGATGATCGGCGCCAGCATGCTGCTGTTTATTCTCGCCAGTGATGAAGCACTGACACCGCTCGACGGCCTGACCTTGCTTGCCGCCCTGCTCGCCTACCTGGGCCTGTTGCTGTACCAGACCCGCCATTCGCGCCGCCCGCGGACCCGCGACACGGTGGTGCAGGCGCCGTGGCTGAGCAGTTTGCTGTGGATGATCGGCGGGCTCGTGTTGCTGGTGTTCGCCGGGCATCTGGTGCTAGGCGCAGCGGTGGAAGTGGCCAGCGACCTGGGCCTGTCCGAGCGGGTGATCGGCCTGACCATCGTCGCCGTCAGCACCTCGCTGCCGTGCCTGGCGACCTCGCTGATCGCTGCCCTGCGCGGCGAGCGGGAGATTGCGGTGGGGAACGTGATCGGCAGCAACCTGTTCAACCTGTTGGGCGTGCTGGGCTTTACTGCCCTGGTGGCACCGTCGCCCTTGTCGGTTTCACCCAATGCCCTGGCTTTCGACCTGCCCGTGATGCTTGCCGTCGTGGTGTTGTGCCTGCCGGTGTTCTATACCGGCTACCGCATCACTCGCGCCGAAGGCTTGCTGCTGCTGGGGCTGTACCTGGCGTATGGGCTGCACGTGATCTCATTCACCACCGGCATGCCACTGGCCAACAAACTGGAACAACTGATGCTGTATTACGTCCTGCCAGCGCTGGTGGCTTTCCTGTTGTTCACCTCGCTGCGAGCCTGGCACCGCCAACACAAGAGGGAGTCGCAATGACCGATCAAGCGAAATCCGGCGTAGAAATGCGCCGTCAGGTAATGGGCGATGCATTTGTCGACCGTGCCCTGGGCAATGCCACCGAGTTCACCCAGCCGTTGCAGGACTTCGTCAACGAACATGCCTGGGGCGGGGTATGGAACCGTGAAGGCTTGCCATTGAAGACTCGCAGCCTGATCACCCTGGCCGCGCTGACGGCCTTGAAGTGCCCGCAGGAACTCAAGGGCCATGTACGCGGGGCACTCAACAATGGCTGTACGGTTGAAGAAATTCGCGAGGCGCTGCTGCATTGCGCGGTGTATGCCGGCGTGCCGGCGGCGATCGATGCGTTTCGGGCGGCGCAGGAAGTGATTGAGGCGTATCAGCCAGGCCCGCAGTGACTGTTAGATCGCCCACACACTTGAAGGTGTTCACAACTCAAAATGTGGGAGCGGGCTTGCCCGCGATTGGCCCTCAAAGACAGCACCGATTTCAGATCCAGCCACCCGCCTGCAACACGAAAATCCCGAGATTGGTGGTCACCGCCGCCATCAAGGTGGTGATCACAATAATCGCCGCCGCCAGTTCATGGTTGCCCTGTGCCGCACGGGCCATGACGAAACTGGCAGCGGCCGTTGGCGCGCCAAAATACAGAAACAGAATCCCCAACTCCGGCCCCCGGAAGCCATACAGCCAGGCTCCTGCGGTGGCCACGATAGGCAAGCCGATCATCTTCATCAGGCTGGCGCTCAGTGCCATGTTGCCGCTTTGGCGCAAGGCGGCCAGCGACAGAGTGCCACCAATGCAGATCAATGCCAGGGGCAAGGTCATGTCCGCCAGGTACTGGCCGGACTTCTCCAGCCAGGCGGGTAAGCCAATCTGGAAATAGGCAAACGGGCTGGCGGCGATAACGCTGAGGATCAACGGGTTGGCCAGTACGCTCTTGCAGATGCTCCACGGGTCAGACTTGATCACCGGGCTGTAGACCGCCAGCACAATAGTGGACAAGGTGTTGTAGAACAGAATCACCAGGCCAGCGAGGATCGCCCCGAGGGAAATCCCGTAGTCGCCGTACATGCTGGCCGCCAGCGCCAGGCCGATCACCCCGTTGTTTCCGCGAAATGCGCCCTGGGCATAAATACCTCGGTCTTCACGCGGGCAGCGGAAAATCGCCCAGCCCCAGGCCAAGGCAAAACTGACGACCGTGGCTACGGAGAAATAGATCAGCAACTCTGGCTTGAGCGCCGAATGCAGGTCGGCGTGCAGAATCCCCAGAAACAGCAACGCCGGCATGGTGACGTTGAACACCAGGGCCGACGCGGTGTGGATAAAGCTGTCGTTGATCCAGTTGATCCGCCTGAGCAAGACCCCCAGGAACAGCATGGCAAATACCGGCGCGGTAATGGTCAGGGTTTGCAGGAAGATTGCCAGCATGCAGGGGAGCACCTTGGGTAAGCGTCGGTAGGTGGCTAATGATAAGCCATAGAGCCCAGCGCCGCCCGGCATCTATATCGATCAAGTCCGACCAGCGCTACGCCAACTCCTTACAGTTCGAGACCTTCACCAGCGGTGCCATCGCCAAACCATAGGGGGGCAGTCACTCCAGGCGCTTGATACAACCCGCCTGGGTGAAATCACCCTGGGCATTGAAATCGGTGACCGGGAAAGACAACAGACCGCGGTAAAGGATGGACTTCAGTTCTTGTGGATTCATTATTCGAACACCCTGGATAACGACTGGTACTGGGAATTGGTTTTTATTGTCGTACGTCATCGCACAACTACAAAAACATTCGTCAACACCAATTCGTTGGCTTGCGCGGGGTTCGAGTGCGTTTACAACCCGCCCCTTGACGTAGGAATTTGTTCCTCTATTCTCTCGTTAGCTGTATATACATACAGTTAACAAGGAAGAATCCTACGACATAGCAAGGAGCTAACATGTCAGAACTTGAATCAGTCATCACCTGCAAGCCACTCCCCTCCCTGCGCTTCGAAGGCGGCGAGCACACCGCCATTGGCGACGAGACCCTACTGCGGTTCGTGCAAGGCGAGCCCTCTATTCCGGGCGCACAAGTCAAACTGCACCTGCCCAATGGCCTGGCCCTGACCTATGGCCAGATCATCGCCCTGGGCGGTGATTTCTATGGGATCCCCGGCCAGCCCATCAGCGACGGCGCATCGCCAGCCGAGCGCGTTCAGCGCTTTACCGCGGCCTTCAACTCCCTGGCCACCCTGCCGGCGTCGCGAGACGAAGCGGGCAAAATTCTCGCGGTCATGCAAAAGGAGATCAATGCGGTCAAGAAGGCCATCAACGAGGGCAAGCAGGCCCATGAAGCCTACGACGCACTCGCAGATACGTTGTCTGAAGAGTGGAACCGCATTACCGGCGGAGGCAGCGTCGTTTCGGCCATGGTGCCCTTGGGGCGCTACCTGAAACTGGCCGCCGACAACGCTGACCACTTCGGTGAATGGGCGCTGTCAGCCTATTTGGCTGGGCATACCGGCGCCCTGCAACAAGCGGTCGTCGCCCACCAAAGTGGCAGCGACCAGCAATTGGAGCTGGCTTATGCAATGAACAGTTTTGCTGATCACTTTTTGACCGACCTGTTTTCAGCCGGACACCTGCGCGTACCACGCAAGCAATTGGCTGGCGTAGTGACACCGGGTGAGTTGGGGTCGTTGATCAGTCGCTTCATGCATGACGAAGACAGCAAGTTCGGACTCAAGGTACGCAACGCCTTGGGCGATGAGTGGCACGCCTATGGCGACAAACGCTATTTCGACAGCAATGATGCGGCCAACCGAGCTCAGGTCAAACGCGCGGTGCAGGCCTCGGCCGATGAGATTTTCGAGGCCTATGTCAGCGGCATCCTGCCCTCCCCGGCCACGTATAAGGCACCACTGTACGTGCCGGATTTGAATGCGGCGAACAACCCTGCCACTAACTTCTCACCGCTGTTCAAGGCCGAGGGCGATAAGGTGCTGCGACGCAAGGACGTCAACAACCTCAACGACAAGCAGTGGACGAACGATTGGTGGGGCTGGAGTACCTACCTTTTGCTGCAAAACTACACACCCAATACGCCAGCCTGAAGCCAGGCGTGGGCGCCGGGACTCCGGCGCCTGCAGGCGCGAGATCGCCTCGCGTACCACCGTGCGGCTGAGCCCATGGGCCTCCATGATCGCTGACTCGGCGGGCAATTTGTCCCCAAGATTGAGCTGGCCGTCGCGGATTTGCTCGGACAACACCGTGACCCGTTCCCGGGCAAGGCTGCGACGCTTGCGGGGGAGACGCGGGGCGGTGCTGAGGTTTTCCATGGGTAACCAATTATCTCGATGATCTGAGGGGGCATCACAGCCCAAGCGGGTTATACGATCACCGTTCAGCGTGACGTTGTACCGCGCAAAAAAATACCCCGGCCAAAGCCGGGGCACTTTTTCAGCACTTGCCCGCAGGCTCATGCTCCGTCACTTCACCACTTTCAAGCTCGGCCGGCCGGTAGGGCGCGGCGGCTCGGAGTCAGGCGGCGGCAGGTCGTCATCTTCAACTTCGATCGCTTCGTCGTCATCAAGCGACGACTCCAGATCAAACACCATGCCTTGGCCATTTTCCCGGGCATAAATCCCCAGGATCGCGCCGATGGGCACATAGAGCGTATGGGGAACCCCACCAAAACGCCCTTCAAAGCTGACCGCTTCATTGTCCATGTGCAGTTGGCGTACGGCACTGGGCGAAACGTTCAGGACAATCTGTCCGTCGCTGGCAAAACCTTGTGGCACCTGCACCGCAGGAAACTCGGAATTGACCAGCATGTGCGGGGTGCAATCGTTGTCCACAATCCACTCGTAGAGCGCGCGGACCAGGTAAGGTCGACTGGAGTTCATCAACGGCTCCTTAAGCCTTAGCGCATATCACGTTCGACGCCAGACAGACTTGCCTGGAAAGCCTCACGCGCAAACTGGCGCTCCATGTAATCAAGCAGCGGCTTGGCAGGCCGCGGCAGTTCAATGCCCAGAATCGGCAAACGCCAGAGTATGGGCAATAGGCAGCAATCCACCAGGCTTTGTTCCTCACTGAGGAAAAAAGGTTTGTCGGCGAATAACGGTGAAACGCCGGTCAGGCTCTCGCGCAATTCCTTGCGCGCCTGCACACGGGCCGCTTCTTTGCTGCGTGTATCCAGAATCAGATCCACCAGCCCACACCAGTCACGCTGGATCCGATGGATCAGCAAGCGGCTGTTGGCACGCGCCACCGGATACACCGGCAGCAAAGGTGGATGGGGGTAACGCTCATCCAGATATTCCATCACCACGGTTGACTCCCACAACGCCAGGTCACGATCGACCAGGGTGGGCAAGCTGCCGTAAGGGTTCACTTCGATCAGTTTCGGCGGATGACGACCCACCTCCACACTGATGATCTCGGCGCTGACACCCTTCTCTGCGAGCACGATGCGTACTCGGTGGGAATAGTGGTCGGCGGGGTCGGAGTAACAGGCCAACCGGTTGGTCACGCCCATGGCGGTCCTCCTCGCTTGTTGAAATTATCGAAAGCTCAAAAACGAGCGCGCCCAGAAAGCATCTCCCGTAACACCTGGATCAACCAGAGCGTTACCCGTTCAGAGACGTCGCTGGGCGCGCAAGATTAACAGCAATTGCCTAAGGTTGGATCAATGCACATCCTTCCAGTATTCACGCTTGAGCAAATAAGCGAATACGAAGAAGAAAGCCAGGTACAGCAACACATAGGTACCGATGCGTTGATGCTCCAGTTGGACCGGGTTGGCGGAGTACGCCAGGAAGGTCACCAGGTTCTTGACCTTCTCGTCGAACTGCTCCTCGTTCAGCGCACCGCTCTTGGGCACGATGGTCAGTTGATCACATGCCTCATGGGTCAACGGCGTGCCGGTCAGCGGGTCATATTGCTTCTTGCCGTTTTCCACGACTTGAACCTGCTTGCATCCTACCACCTGGCGCCCTTGCAGGCCGACCAGCACGTTAGGCATACCGACGTTCGGGAACACCTTGTTGTTCACGCCCCAGGGACGTGTAGGGTCTTCGTAGAACGACTTCAGGTAGCCATACAGCCAGTCGGTGCCACGTACGCGTGCTACCAGGGTCAGGTCGGGCGGTGCAGCCCCGAACCAGGCCTTGGCGTCGGCCGGTTGCATGCCGATGTTCATGTGGTCACCAATCTTGGCACCGGTGAACACCAGGTTCTTGAGCATCAGCTCGTGGGGGATACCCAGGTCATCGGCTACCCGCTCATAACGCTGGAACTTGGCGCTGTGGCAGCCCATGCAGTAGTTGGCGAACGTGCGGGCGCCGTCTTGCATGGCTGCCTTGTCAGAAACGTCGATGTCGACTTTTTCCAGTTCAACCCCTGCGCCGGAAGCAAAGGACAGGGCCGGCAGGGCAGCAAGAATCAATGCAGCAAATAATTTTTTCATCAGCCAGTCACCCTTTCCGGAACCGGTTTTGTCTTCTCGAGCCGGGTGTAGAACGGCATCAGAATGAAGTAGGCGAAGTACAGGAAGGTGCAGACCTGCGACAACAACGTCCGCTCAGGGGTTGGCGCCAATACGCCCAGCACGCCCAGGATCACGAACGAGATGCAGAACACCCACAGCCAGATCTTGCTCAGCCAGCCTTTGTAGCGCATGGATTTGACCGGGCTACGGTCAAGCCATGGCAACACGAACAGCACGGCAATGGCTGCACCCATGGCGATGACGCCCATGAGCTTGTCGGGGATCGCCCGCAAAATGGCGTAGAACGGCGTGAAGTACCAGACCGGGGCAATATGTTCCGGGGTCTTGAAGGCGTTCGCCTGTTCGAAGTTCGGCTTCTCTAGGAAATAGCCGCCCATTTCCGGGAAGAAGAACACGATCGAGCAGAACACAAACAGGAACACCACCACGCCGACGATATCTTTGACGGTGTAGTAAGGGTGGAATGGAATGCCGTCCAGCGGAATGCCGTTCTCGTCCTTGTGCTTCTTGATGTCCACGCCGTCCGGGTTGTTGGAACCCACTTCGTGCAGCGCCAGGATGTGCAGCACTACCAGGCCGAGAATCACGATCGGCAAGGCCACCACATGCAAGGCAAAGAAGCGGTTCAGCGTGATGCCCGAGATCAGGTAGTCACCACGGATCCACTGGGTCAGGTCGTTGCCGATGACCGGGATCGCGCCAAACAGCGAGATGATCACCTGGGCCCCCCAGTAGGACATCTGGCCCCAAGGCAGCAGGTAGCCCATGAAGGCCTCCGCCATCAGCGCCAGATAGATCAGCATGCCAAACACCCACACCAGCTCACGTGGCTTCTGGTACGAGCCGTAGAGCAAGCCACGGAACATGTGCAGATAGACCACGATGAAGAACGCCGAAGCGCCGGTGGAGTGCAGCAGGCGCAGGATCGAGCCGTACTCGACGTCGCGCATGATGTATTCGACGGAGGCAAATGCTTCTTCCGCCGACGGGGTGTAGCTCATGGTCAGCCAGACACCGGTAACGATCTGATTGACCAGTACCAGCAATGCCAGGGATCCAAAGAAATAGAAGAAGTTGAAGTTCTTCGGCGCGTAATACTTGCTGAGATGGTCTTCCCACATTTTGGTGGCGGGGAAGCGCGCATCCACCCAATCCATGAACTTGCTCATTACGCGCTCTCCTTATCGACACCAATGACAATAACGTCGTCAGATTCGTAGTTGTGCGGCGGAACCGGCAGGTTCAACGGAGCAGGCTGGGACTTGTAGACGCGACCGGCCAGGTCGTAGTGGGAACCGTGGCAAGGGCAGAAATAGCCGCCGACCCAGTCCTTGCCCAGGTCCACCGGCGCGACTTCCGGGCGGAAGGTCGGCGAGCAGCCCAGGTGGGTGCAAAGACCGACCAGCAGCAGAATCTCTGGCTTGATCGAACGCACTTCGTTTTGGGCGTAGGCGGGTTGGTCAGAATTCTTGGACTCGGGGTCAGATAGCTGGCCCTCGATCTTCTTCAGATTCCCCAGGATTTCCTCGGTACGACGAACGATGAATACTGGCTGGCCGCGCCACTCAGCAATCATCTGCTGGCCTGGCTCGATCTTGCTGACATTCACCTTCACCGGTGCACCTGCGGCTTTCGCCTTGGCACTGGGAAACCATGACCCCACGAACGGGACCGCAGCCCCCACCGCTCCTGCAGCACCCACCACGGATGTGGCTGCTACCAAGAAGCGACGCCGGCCTGCATTCACGCCGTCATTGCTCATTCAGTCCTCTCCCATCAGCTTTTTGGCCTGTTAAATCAGGCGTCTACTAAGTATTAAATCTGAACTTATAAAAATTTTGCCGAATGGTAATGAAAAGCCCCACCTCTGACAAGGTAATTACCCGGAGCTGGAGCCCCAAGCCTTGTAGTATAGGGGGTCTACGGATGTGGCAAGTTGTCACACAGAAAAAACCCGCACAAAACGCAGACAATAAAAAACGCCCAGCTCCGCGAGGAGGCTGGGCGTTTTTGTGGAACGTAAAGCGAATTAACGCTTCGAGTACTGCGGACGCTTACGCGCTTTACGCAGACCGACTTTCTTACGTTCAACTTCACGGGCATCGCGAGTCACGAAGCCAGCTTTGCGCAGAGCGCCGCGCAGGGTTTCGTCGTACTGCATCAGAGCGCGAGTGATACCGTGGCGGATTGCGCCAGCTTGACCACTTACACCGCCACCGATAACGGTGACGTAGATGTCGAACTTTTCAACGGTCTCGGTCAGTTCCAGCGGCTGACGAACTACCATGCGGGCAGTTTCGCGGCCGAAGAAGTTGTCCAGAGTGCGGTTGTTGATCGAGATGTTACCAGTGCCCGGACGCAGGAAAACGCGTGCGGTTGCGGTTTTGCGACGGCCAGTGCCGTAATTTTGAGTCGCCGACATAATGAACTATTCCGTTAAAACTTCAGTTCTTGGGGCTGCTGAGCAGCATGAGGGTGAGCAGCGCCCGCATAGACTTTCAGCTTGCGATACATGTCGCGACCCAGTGGGCCCTTCGGCAGCATACCTTTAACCGCGATCTCGATCGGGGCTTCAGGCTTCTTGGCAATCAGGCCTTCGAAGTTCGAAGACTTGATACCGCCTGGGAAACCGGAGTGACGGTAGTACATTTTGTCGCTTGCTTTGTTGCCGGTTACACGAACCTGCTCAGCGTTGATGATTACGATGTAGTCACCGGTATCAACGTGAGGGGTGTACTCAGGCTTGTGCTTGCCACGCAGACGGCTGGCGACTTCAGTGGCCAGACGACCCAGGGTCTGACCAGCGGCGTCGACGACAAACCAGTCGCGCTGAACTGTTTCCGGTTTTGCAGTAAAAGTTGTCATTCTTTAATAGCCTCAGGGGCCGCCCTGTAAATTAGACGGCGGATCTTACTGAATAGTGCGTACTTTGACAAGTCAAAGGCAGCCGGATACAGACGCTATCGGGGGCTCGGGTCAGCGCGTCCGTTCAACGGCAAGATTCTTCGGCAGGCGGCGCATCACTTCCACTGCAGAAAGAGGTGGGCAATTATGCAGATTGCGAAAAAAAATTCAACCTGCTTTTATGATTGTTTTCCCCAAAGGAGTACCCGATGGATTATCGACAGCTGGGCCGGACCGATCTGAACGTAAGCGCGATCTGCCTCGGGACCATGACCTGGGGCGAGCAGAACACCGAGGCAGAGGCCTTCGCCCAGATTGAGCGGGCCAAAGGCGCGGGGATCAATTTCCTCGATACCGCAGAAATGTACCCGGTACCGCCCAAGGCCGACACCTATGCCACCACCGAGCGCTACATCGGCAATTACTTCAAGAGCCGTGGCGACCGCGCCGACTGGATCCTCGCCAGTAAGATCGCCGGCCCCGGCAATACCATTGATTACATCCGCGACGGTCAGCTCAAGCACAACCGCAAACATATCGTCGACGCCCTGGATGCCAGCCTCAAGCGCCTGCAGACCGACTGGATCGACCTGTACCAGTTGCACTGGCCGGAGCGCAGCACCAACTTCTTCGGCCAACTGAGCTACAAGCACCAGGAAGAGCCCGACCTGACGCCCCTGGAGGAAACCCTCGAAGCCCTCGACGAGCAGGTCAAGGCCGGCAAGATCCGCCATATCGGCCTGTCCAATGAAACGCCTTGGGGCACCATGAAGTTCCTGGCCCTGGCCGAAGCCCGTGGCTGGACCCGTGCGGTGTCGATCCAGAACCCCTATAACCTGCTCAACCGCAGCTTTGAAGTGGGCCTGGCGGAGATTGCCATCCGTGAGCAATGCGGCTTGCTGGCTTATTCGCCCCTGGCGTTCGGCATGCTCAGCGGCAAATACGAAGGCGGCGCACGGCCGGCCAAGGGCCGCTTGAGCCTGTACAGCCGCTTCAGCCGCTACTTCAACCCGCAATCGGAAGCTGCGTGCAGCCGCTACGTGGCCCTGGCCCGCGAGCACGGCCTGGACCCGGCGCAGATGGCCCTGGCGTTTGTGACGCAGCAGCCGTTTGTGACCAGCAATATCATTGGCGCCACGACACTGGAGCAACTCGATAGCAACATCGCCAGTGCTGACTTGAAGCTGTCGAAAGAGGTGTTGGAGGGGATTGAGGCGATTCAGAAGGAGCATCCCAATCCTGCGCCTTGATTGACCTTTAGGCCGCCTTCGCGAGCAAGCCCGCTCCCACATTCGAATGTATTCACACATCAAAATGTGGGAGCTGGCTTGCCTGCGATGAGGCCCTCAAAGGCACTGAAGATTTACAATGCCCGCGCAATGATTTCCTTCATGATCTCATTGGTCCCCGCATAAATGCGCTGCACCCGCGCATCCGCCCAGGCCCGGGCAATCGGGTATTCCCACATGTAACCGTAGCCACCGTGCAACTGCACGCACTCATCGAGCACTTTGCATTGCAGGTCAGTGGTCCAGTATTTGGCCATCGCCGCCGTGGGCACATCCAGCTTGCCTTGCAGGTGCTGCTCCAGGCACTTGTCGACAAACACCCGACCAATCTGTACCTCAGTAGCAATCTCCGCCAGCTTGAAGCGGGTGTTCTGGAAGTCCGCAATCGCCTTGCCGAACGCCTTGCGCTCACGGGTGTAGTCCAGGGTCCATTGCAGCGCCGCTTCGGCCGACGCCAGGGCGCCGATCGCCACGGTCAGGCGCTCCTGAGGCAGCTCCTGCATCAGGTAGGCAAAACCCATACCCGCCTGGCCCAGCAGGTTCTCCTTGGGCACGCGCACATCCTGGAAGAACAGCTCGGAGGTATCCTGGGCCTTCATCCCGACCTTCTCCAGGCGCTTGCCCTTGTCGAACCCCGGCGTATTGGCCTCGACCAGAAACAGGCTGGTGCCCTTGGCCCCCGCCTTGGGATCGGTCTTGGCCACCACGATCACCAGGTCCGCCAGGAAGCCGTTGGTGATAAACGTCTTGGAGCCGTTGATCACATACTCATCGCCATCCAGCACCGCTGTGGTCTTGACCCCTTGCAGGTCAGACCCGGCACCCGGCTCGGTCATGGCAATGGCCGTGACCATCTCCCCGGACACCAGCCTGGGCAAATACTTGAGCTTCAGCGCCTCGCTGCCGTAATGCAGGATGTACGGCGCAACAATGTCCGAATGCAGAGAGAAACCGATCCCGGTCAGCCCCAGGCGGCCGATCTCTTCGATCACCACGGTGCTGTAGAGAAAGTCGACGCCCAGACCGCCGTACTCTTCCGGCAAATGGGAACAGAGCATGCCCGCCTCCCCCGCCTTGCTCCACAGATTGCGATCAATATGCCCCTGCTTTTCCCATTGCGCATGGAACGGCACCGCGTCCTTTTCAAGGAAGGTGCGCACGCTCTGACGGAAGAGTTCGTGCTCGGAGCTGAACAAGGTTCTGGGAATCATGGGTCACCTGCGTCGATTGTCAGACAAAAACAAGATCACAGAGCCTAAGCTGCACGGACGTCACAGGACACTGGACACATGCGACAAAAAATAAGACGATCCAGCCGTTAGTTGACCACTTTCCCCTATAAGAATAATCGAAATTATGTCTACCCTCGTCTCCACGCCCTTGCGGCGCGTCAGCATCCTGGCCATTGATCGGGTGTTTGCTTCCACCCTCATGCAAGCCAAGGATTTTTTCCATCTCGCCAGCCTGCGTTACGGCAAACAGCAAGGCCTGGGCCTCACGCCAGCCTTTGAAACCCGCCTTGTCAGCCCCGACGGGCAATCGGTATGTAGCTTCAGCGATGTGATCATGCCGGTGGACGGCGGCCTGGAAAACGCCGACATCATTGTGCTCCCTGCCTTCTGGGACGACTTCGATGCCCTGAGCAAACGCTACCCGCAGATCCTGCCGTGGCTACGCGAGCAGCATGCCCGGGGTGCGGTGCTCTGCGGTGAGGCCACCGGAGTCTTCTGGCTCGCCGAAGCCGGCCTGCTCGATGGCAAGGAGGCGACCACCTACTGGCGCTTCTTCAATGCCTTCAGCGAGCGCTTCCCCAAGGTGCAGCTCAATCAGGACAAGCACCTGACCGACGCCGACAACCTGTACTGCGCCGGCGGCACCACCTCAGCCTGCGATCTCTATATCTATCTGATCGAGCGCTTCTGCGGCGCCAACATCGCCCAGGCCGTGGCCCGCGACATTCTCTACGAAGTGCAGCGCAACTACGCGCCGGGGCGCATCGGGTTTGGCGGACAGAAGCTGCACCAGGACGTGATCATCCTGCAGATCCAGCATTGGCTCGAAGAACACTTCGCCGACAAATTCCGCTTTGAAGACGTCGCCCGCGAACACGGCATGAGCATCCGCAACTTTATGCGCCGGTTCCAGACCGCGACGGGCGACAAGCCGCTGCATTACCTGCAACGGCTGCGGATCGAGACGGCCAAGGGGCTGTTGTCGGGCAGCCGCAAGAGCATCAAGACCATCAGCTACGAGGTCGGTTACGACGATGCGAGCTTCTTTGCGCGGCTGTTCAGGCAGCACACAGAGTTGTCGCCGAACCAGTATCGCCAGCAGTTCCAGCAGGCCGCCTAACTAACGCCGGGCACAATCAAATGTGGGAGCGGGCTTGCTCGCGAATGCGGTGTGTCAGTTAACGAATAAGTCGACTGATACACCGTTATCGCGGGCAAGCCCGCTCCCACATTTTGGTTCGGTGTTTACCTAAGGCTTGTGCGCCCGCGCCAGGAACTCGTGGGACTGCATTTCCAGCAAGCGACTCAAGGTGCGTTGAAATTCGAAGTTCAAGCGACCGCCGGTGTAGAGGTCCTTGAGTTCGACTTCAGCTGAAATGATCAGCTTGACGTTACGGTCGTAGAACTCATCGACCATGTTGATAAAGCGCCGGGCGATGTCGTCGGTGGTGACGCTCATTTGCTCGACGCCACTCAAGATCACCGCATGGAAAATCTTGCCCAGTTCGATGTAGTCGTTCTGGCTGCGCGGGCCGTCGCACAGTTCGCGGAAGTCGAACCAGGCCACGTCATCGCAGGTACGCAGGGCAATGATCTGGCGATTTTCGATGATCAACTTATCGTTTTCCACCGCCTGGGTGCATTCCGGCGTCAGCGCGCGGAAGCTCTTGCGCAGGCTTTCGTGGGCCGCTTCGTCGAGGGGGAAGTGGAACAGCTCCGCCTGCTCAAGGTGACGCAGGCGGTAATCGACGCCGCTGTCGACGTTGACGATATCGGTGTGCTGCTTGATCAGGGCAATGGCCGGCAGGAAGCGCGCGCGTTGCAGGCCGTCCTTGTACAGGCCGTCGGGCACGATGTTTGAGGTGGCGACCAGGGTCACGCCGTTCTTGAACAACTCTTCCATCAAGGTGCCAAGAATCATCGCGTCGGTGATATCGGACACGAAGAACTCATCAAAGCAGATCACCCGCGCCTCTTGGGAGAAGCGCTTGGCAATGATGGTCAGCGGGTTCTTCTCGCCGTGCAGGGTCTTCATCTCTTCGTGCACGCGCTTCATGAAGCGGTGGAAGTGAGTACGTGACTTTTCCTTGAACGGCAGCGCTTCGAAGAAGGTGTCGACCAGGTAAGTCTTGCCGCGACCCACGCCACCCCAGAAGTACAAGCCCTTGACCGGCACCTGGTCTTTCTTGCCAAACAACTTGCTGAGCATCCCCGGCTTGCTCTGGGAAGAGGCGACCAGGTCTTCGTACAGGCGCTGCAAATGGCGCACCGCCGTTTCCTGGGCAGCATCATGGAAGAAGTCGGGGCGCTTCAGATCAGCTTGATATCGTTCTAGGGGCGTCATAATTTCGTTAGCAAGGCAACAAAAACGGGCCGTCACTGTAACGACGGCCCTGAATAATGGCAATCAACCCTTGGTCGGGTCAGTCCTCGATTGGGGTCAACGCCACGCGCACAGCTTCGATGGCGGCATCCCGCGCAGCACTGTCGGCGAAGGCCGGGCTGTCGGCGATACAGGCTCCTTCAAGCCACACACTGAAGCCCAGGGCCTCACTGCGCACATCCAGCGCCTGGCCGGACTGCAACTGCTTGGTGGCTGCACCCGCCGCCTTGCCGTCGGCAAAGTTGCGCGACAACAACAGTTGCTCGCCGTCAGCCGCCAGCAGGCGGAAGCGGAAGCTACCGTCGTCTTCACGGAAGCTGACAAAACGCGCAGCCTTCACCGCCTTCTTCTTGGTGCTGACCGCCTCGCTGACCGGGTTGACGAACGAACGCAGGCCCACCGCTTCACGCAGCTCTTGCAGGAATGGACCGGCAACGGCCCGAGCCTTCTTGGCACCGATCAGCAGCAGGTCTTCCATGTCCGAAGGGCGCGACATCAATTGATGGTAACGCTCGCGAGCCTCGCCCAACTGGCCGTCCAGCAGTTGGAACAGACGGTTCTTCGCCTCGCCCCAACCCAAGCCGTCGAGCAGTTCGCTGCGCAGTTGCTGTTCCTGCTCAGGGGTGGCGAACGCCTGGTACAGGGTGAACAGGTGGGAGTTATCTGGATCCTTGGCTTCGCCCGGCGCGCGGGAGTCGGTGACGATCCGCGAGATCGCGTCTTTCATGTCCTTGGCGCTGGTGAACAACGGGATGGTGTTGTCATAGCTTTTCGACATCTTGCGCCCATCCAGGCCCGGCAAGGTGGCGACGCTTTCTTCGATCAACGCCTCGGGCATGGTGAAGAACTCTTTGCCCTTGCCGAACAGATGGTTGAAACGCTGGCCGATATCACGGGCCATTTCCACGTGCTGGATCTGATCGCGGCCGACCGGCACCTTGTGCGCGTTGAACATCAGAATGTCCGCCGCCATCAGCACCGGATAGCTGTACAGGCCCATGCTGATCCCGGCATCCGGGTCTTCGCCGTTTTCCAGGTTTTTGTCCACCGAGGCCTTGTAGGCGTGGGCACGGTTGAGCAGGCCCTTGGCTGCAACGCAGGTCAGCAGCCAGGTCAGCTCGGGAATTTCCGGGATATCGGACTGACGATAGAACGTCACCCGGTTCACATCCAGGCCACCGGCCAGCCAGGTCGCGGCGATTTCCATACGCGAGCGCTGGATGCGCTGCGGGTCATCGCATTTGATCAGGGCGTGGTAATCGGCCAGGAAGTAGAACGAATCGGCATTGGCATCCTGGCTGGCGAGGATCGCCGGGCGGATGGCACCGGCGTAGTTGCCCAAATGCGGGGTGCCGGTGGTGGTGATGCCGGTGAGGATACGGGTACGCGTCGTCATGGGTAATCGCTTATCAGACTGCTATCAATTCGAAAGGCGCGGCAGCACCAGATCCTTGAGATCGGTGAGCTTGCCATGAAAAAAGTGCCCGCATTCTGCCACTTTCAGCAGCTCATGGGGGCGTTTGAGGGCTGCAGACCAGTCGTAGACCCGTTGCGGCTCGACCACTTCGTCGGTTTCCGGCTGGATCACGGTCAACGGGCAGTCCTGTGGCAGCACATCCTCATCACGCAAACGCATGACGGCCGCAGCCACCATAAACAGATGCGAGAGTTTTTCGCCCTTGGCCTCCAGGCGCCCGCCAAGGCTTGCGGCAACAAATCCACCGAACGAGAAACCCAGCAAGGTGATGGGCAGGCTCGGGTGTTTTTCACGCAGCCAAGTGATGGCGGCTTCGGCATCGTCCACTTCACCGCTGGCCATATCATGGCTACCAGCGCTGGCACCCACGCCACGGTAATTGAAACGCAAAGTAATCAAACCGGCATCGCGGGCGGTGCGTTGCAGGGTCGATACCACTTTATTGAGCATGGTCCCGCCCTGCACCGGATTAGGGTGGCAGATCAGCGCCAGGCCACGTGGCTCGGGGTGATCCAGATACAAGGCTTCCAATTGGCCTACCGGGCCATCGATCAAAACAGGGGTTTCACGCATGAGCAAGGAATGAACTCCGTGACCTCTCAAGGGGTCGACTCGTCTAGCTAAAGTCTGTGCATGGCATCATTGCGAGCTTAATCGCGGTATACAGCGCAGGTCCGAGCCGTTAACGTAAAGCAAAGCCGTTTATAGAGGAAGGACTCGTGGAACACTCGCTCTTAGTTTGGTTGTTGCCGACTCTTGCCCTGGTTGCCGGTGTCGCCATTGGATTCCTGGTTGCTCGCCTGCTGCCGAATGCCGCGCCTAACCGCACGCAGCGTCAGTTGGATGACATTCAGGAACGTTTTGACAGTTATCAGAACGAGGTTGTTACCCACTTCAACAGCACCGCGACCCTGGTCAAGAAGCTCACCCAGAGCTACCAGGAAGTACAGGATCACCTCGCCGATGGCGCCAACCGCCTGGCCCTGGACGACATCACTCGTCAGCGCCTGCTGGCCGCGCTGCATTCCGATGCCACGCAAGCCCCACGGGAACGCCTGACCCCGCCACGGGAAAATCAGGAGCCACCACGGGACTACGCGCCAAAAACGCCGAACGCCCCCGGCATGCTGGATGAGCATTACGGCTTGAAGAAGTAATAAGGTTTCAAGCGATAAAAAGCCCGCCACCGATCACTCGGTGGCGGGCTTTTTTATTTTCTCAAGGCTGGCACGCTGTCCGACGTTGACGATGCTCAAGCCCAGCAGTTCAGCAATCAGCGCCTGGTACAACGTCGCCCATCCTCTTCGTCCATGCCCGAGGAATACTCAGCGTCCTGGTTCATTGCTCAGGTTCAGGGCTCCGTGCAGCCTGAGGAAAACTGTTCAGTCGCCGTTCAGCGCCAGACTGAGCGCCTTGCAATCTGCACTGCGAACCTGGTGGAGAAAGACCTGCAAAACTTCTGACAAGGGAAATGTATTCTCCATAGCTATTCCTGGAACTCTTCCTACGTACGCGACCACACAACGGACGAAACTAAGCCCTACTCCTCCGACATGCGCTACGAGTTCCCTTTTATGCAAATCAAGACCGCCTCAGCCACTCTCTGGAATCACTCAGCCAACGATCAACCAACTGCATCGAATACGGGCAATCGCAACAAACGTTCAATTGATTCCAGCGCGCAGGCGGATCAGCAATTAGTGCAGGAAGTCAGGCCAGCCCCCGCAACACAAGGTGGAGGTTACACTGAGGTGAGCGTTGACCCCACCCCAGGCAAAGATGTCGAGAATAGTCAAAAAGTACCACCCCCCATTGATGTGGGCCTCAACATAAATGTTGACCCCGTTGCAAAGCATATTTCCAGTGCATTTAAAACTGTCGAACAAGAAGCATCTGACTTTCTCAAAGAAAAATTTGCAGAGTTGAAAAAGAAAGACCCCGCTAACAAGGAGAAATGGGATATTGATCCCGACAATACCTACCTAGTGACCTACGACTATAACAGTGTGGGGGAAGAGCCTTACCCGGCAAAGGTTATCCAGCGTATTTCACTGACGCAAGCGCTGATCAAAAATGCGCAAGATACTCCCACTGGGAAGGGATACAAGATCCCATTCTTCGCTGGCGGTCCTAATGTAAAAATCCAGAACAGTTTACCCATGAATAACCCAGGTATCTTTGACTTCTCAACCCGGTTTTCCCCTTATCGAAAAGACGCGGATGTTACCCATACTTATCAAGGAATTTATGTAGAATCGTCCGACGCTCCCTCACAGACATATAACGCTGCCAACCAGAGTTCAATTACCCCGAAAGAGTTCAAAAACCTTGTTTGGCAGGCTGACTTTCAACAGCCTTATACTAACTTTCTGGATGAGTTCTGGAGCACCCACATAGAAAAATACCCGGTGCTGGCCAAAGCGTCATTCGTCAAGTCAGCCATGACTCAACATCAAGAAGGCAGCTTGACTACTGATGGTCGAGAACTGATCATGCGAGCCGCCGGATTATCAGGCAACCAGGAATCATGGCCTGACATTACTTATGATGACTTACAAAAAAATCCCCCCAAGGCCCCCAACATTGAAGTCGGGTTGCTCAAGCTCGGAGAATATCAATCGACCGACCTCATATACATTACTGATAATAAGGTAACGTTTGACAGCGACGGGAAGAGGATCCCTCCCCTCACACTTCTTTATATACCCGGAAACTCCTCACCCATTCACAGTTTCAATAGCCAGGCAGAGATGAAGAAGTGGCTCGCCGAACAAATGGCTGATCCTGCCAAACGCGATGCCCTGGCCTCACACTTTAAGCTTGAAGACAAGCCCAACGGCTGGGAGCGAGCCGGGTTAGACGAGACACTGATCGGCCTCGGTACCTGGCCTGAAACACGTGAAACCCCGGGAGGAATACTTTCCTATGACCATCGGGCCTTTAGCGGTAAATGGGATCCTGAAAAATTCATCACCACAGAACCTAACAACCTACCGTTCCAAGAAGTCACCAAACGCCAGAAAGATCGCTCTTATGCAGATGCGGCTGTCAAAATAACCAGTGACAGAGACGAGACCAAGAAGAACATCATTGATGGCCTGACAAAGACTTCGAAAGTTGCTCTATTTTTAACTCCACTGGCTTTCGTGGTACCTGAAGTCGCATTGGCCCTGGACACTTTTTATCTCGCCAGTGGCGGCGTAACTGCCAGCATCGGAGTTGATGACAACCTACATAACAAGGCGAAAGGTACTGATCGAATTGTATTCGGCCTGTTCAACGCAGCAACAGTGGCGATACCCAAAGTCATAGGTAAAGCCCGGGAGCAGTCTATCGGTGAATTCAAAGCCCCAGGAGAGACTGCATCGCCCCCGGACCAAGAACCACCCCAACCTCCAGAGAACCCTGACAATGGGGTGATTGGTACGGACATAGCGAGCGAAACAGGTCCGATTACTGTCGTTCAAATGGGCGGCCCGATGAATGAACTAAAATATGTCTCCAACGAAGTTCATACCTATGTAGACACCTACAAATCCGGAAAGCGACTTAACATTGTTGCCCATGGTTCCAAACCAAGTTGGGCTGATAAGTTCTTAGGCAATGGATCGCAGGTTGTCATCGATGGAAAAGGCTACACACCTCAAAAATTAGTCGCCCTATTGAAAGACAAAGGCATAGACCCGGAAAGATATGACTCTGTGCGTCTTATAATGTGTCACTCTGCGGAGGGGCGAGGCAATTCGTTTGCGGCAAAATTTCAAAAAGAGATCAATAAGCCAGTAAAAGCTTATGATGGGACGGTGACCCTCAGTTTCGGTTCAACAGCCATGAAAAAAATTCGAGATCAGGTCGTGACTCAAATCATGCAGTCAGATCCAACAATCTCTCTTGAAAATGCAGAGAACCTGGCTGAAATAAAACTGCAAGATGCTTTGAATGGCTATGCAGTTCCAGAACTCAAAAAAGCCAATGGTCAGTTGGTCCAAATAAATACTGCGCCTGCAGAGGATCCGCCGAAATATGAGATTGTTAGAATTGTATACAAGCCGATTCACTTCCCAAAGACCGGCTCATGAGCCTTATTTCGCAATGTTCTGAACGTAGCATATGACGCTATATTTTGACGGCTGAAAAAACCCCGAAAAGCTTTCAGCCGTCATTGAGACGCGCAGTACCCAGCGCTCTGATTCGCCGTTCAGCGCCGAACCGGGCGCTTTTGCAGTTTGCGCTGCAGTGTCCGGCGGTGCATGCCAAGAGCACGGGCGGTGGCCGAGATATTACCTTCATGCTCGGTCAACACACGCTGGATGTGCTCCCACTGCAGACGGTCCACCGACATCGGGTTTTCCGGCACCAGGGTGTCGAGGTCGGCATGCTCGGAGAGCAGCGCAGCCAGCACATCATCGGCATCGGCCGGCTTGCACAGGTAATTGCAGGCACCGCGCTTGATCGCCTCGACGGCGGTGGCAATGCTGGAATACCCGGTAAGGATCAGCACGCGCATTTCCGGGTCCAGTTCCAGCAACTTGGGCAACAGCACCAAGCCCGAATCACCATCCATTTTCAGGTCCAGTGCCGCATAGTCCGGCAGGTCGGCCTGGGCGATAGTCAGGCCTTCTTCGGCGGAGCCTGCGGTGCTGACGCGAAACCCACGACGGCTCATGGCTCGCGCCATCACGCGGGTAAAGGTGGCATCGTCATCTACCAGCAACAGGTGCGGCAGTTCTTCGCCTTCGACTTGGATCTCGTCACTCATCGATGTCTCCTCGTGCAGCACGGGGCAGGCGCAGCTCGGTGAGCGTGCCGCCTTCCTCATGGGGGTAAAGTTTCACCGAGCCGCCAGCGCGGGTCACGCTGGCCTTGCTCAAGAACAGGCCCAGGCCGAAGCCTTTGCCCTTGGTGGTAAAAAATGGCTTGCCGATCTGTTCGGCAATGGCCAGCGGCACACCGGCGCCGTGGTCGCGAATGCTGATGGTGAGGTTTTCCGCATCCCAGTCCAGCTGCACTTCCAGGCCTTCCGGGCAGGCGTCGGCTGCATTGTTCAACAGGTTCAGCAACGCCTGGGTCAGATCCGGCGGTGGCGCCATGCGAGGCACTGCGCCCTGCCCCAGCAGATGGAAACGGTAACTGGCTTCGGGACGCATCAGGTGCCAGCGGTTCAGTGCTTCGTCCAACCACTGGGTGACATCTTGCATATCCACCGCCAAGCGCCGGTTGGCTTCGGCGGCGCGCACCAGTTGCTGCAAGGTTTGCTTGCACTGCTTGACCTGTTCCTGCAGCACGCTGAGGTCGTCTTGCAGCGCCGGGTCGTGATGGTCCTGGCGCATTTCCTTGATCAGCACGCTCATGGTTGCCAGCGGCGTACCCAGCTCATGGGCCGCGCCGGCGGCCTGGGTCGCCACTGCCAGCAGTTGCTGGTCGCGCAGGCCCTCTTCGCGGCGGATAGCGCGCAGTTCTTCCTGGCGCCGCAGCTCTTCAGCCATACGCGCAGCAAAAAAGGTGATCACCGCCGCCGACAGCGCAAAGCTCAGCCACATGCCGTAGATCTGCAGGTTTTCCCGGGCGATCGGGAACGTTTCCAGGGGATAGAACTGCGCCAGCAGCAAGGTATACAGCGCCAGGGCAATACCCGACAGGATCACCGAATAGCGCCACGGCAATGTCACCGCGGCGATGGTCAGCGGCACCAGATAATAGGAAACGAACGGGTTGGTAGAGCCGCCAGAGAAATACAGCAACACACTATGGATAAACAGGTCGCAAGCCAGTTGCAGGGCGTATTCCAGCTCCGTCACCGGCCACGTGGTGCGCAGGCGGATGGCGGTGAACACACACAGCACTGTGGAAAACGCCAGGGTCACCCACAGTTGCAGCCAGGGCAACGGCAGCAGCTCAAACCAATAGGCGAGCCCGACGGAGCCGGCCTGTGCGGCCAGTACCAGGGTGCGGATAAACGTCAGGCGCCAGAGGTTCTGGCGAGTGGCGGAAGTCAGTTGTACGGGGGCGAGCATGAGCTCTCCTGATGAGCGCTCCAGGCGGATCGCAGCAAGTATAAACGAAGCGACGGTACAGGCAGCGCGTGTGTGGCCCTTTGACGCAGGTCATGGCTTTATGACGGCTCGAGGCGAACTTGACCGTTCGTCGGCATCGTACCCAGATGTAGAGAATTTGTAACCCGACGAACCCAAATCCCCCGTCTACAGTCTTACCGAACACGATCACACTCAAGGAGCTTCCATGTCACGTTTCACTCGCAGTGCCGCCGTTATCGCCCTCAGTGTTGGCAGCGTCGCCAGCCTGCCCGTGCTGGCTGCCGATCAACTGCACTACAACCAGATCTCCCTACGTGCCGAAGTCAGCCAGGAAGTGGCCCGTGACCAGATGATCGTTACGTTGTACACCGAGTCCCAGAACAGCGACCCGGGCAAGCTGGCCGCCGAAATCACCACCACCATGAACAAGGCGCTGGCCCAGGCCCGCGAAGTCAAGAGCGTGACCCTGCGCCAGGGCAGCCGCAACAGCTACCCGATCTACGACAACAAGAACCAGAAGATCACCGGCTGGCGTGAACGCGCTGAACTGCGCATGGAAAGCTCGGACTTCGCTGCGCTGTCCAAACTCACCGGCGAGATGCTGACCAACCTGAAAATGGACAGTATGGACTTCGCCATCGCCAACCCAACCCGCAAGGCCAGCGAAGATGCACTGCTCAAGGAAGCGGTCAGCGCGTTCAAGGCCCGTGCACAACTGGCCACCGACGCGCTGGGCGGCAAGGGCTACAAGATCGTCAACCTGAACTTCAATACCAATGGCTATCCACAGCCCTACGCTCGTGGCGGCATGATGATGAAGGCTGCGGCGATGGATTCGGCGCCGACACCTGAAGTCGAGGCTGGCACCAGCCAGGTCAGCATGAGTGCGGACGGGGTGATCGAAGTCTTGCAGTAACCGCTTCAACCTATAAAGACGGCACAGCCTAATAGCTTGTGCCGTTTTTTTTTGGCCTGCTGTTGCGTCGCAAGATCAACGGCTGCGCAATGCAGATTAAGGAACAACCCGATCGATGTAGGCCTTTGCTTACAATATCAATTGCGCCAAAAACCCAAGCATAAAAATTGAACCATCCCCCTGCACATCGCCACCTAGCTAAGCCAACTTTAGCCAGCTCATTAGATATTTAATAGGCCCCCTTACAGGAACTATCCATACCTATTTGGCGCTCCGGCGCAGTGCAACAAACCTCACTGAAGAGACTTGATCCAAGGACAGGGTAGCCAGGCACTATCAGGATGACTGGTGCAAATACCTATGCCTGAGATACCGATATAGAGGCAACTTTATACGGGCTTTCATAGGGATGAAGGGGTTCCCCAGAAGATCCACGAAATATGATCTGACCCCACATCAAAATACTGGCAGCTGATAAAGCAACCTGCACATCGATGCTATTGCTTGGCGACAGACGAATAACACTATGAAACCCACGAATAAAGCGAGGCCTTCATGAATATAAATCCTGCGTCCGCTCTACCACACTCCACAACAGCTAATTCATTATCAGCCGTCAATCTACTGCCCGCGGATATCACCCCCACTGAAACGTCCGTCCGCGCACATCATCGGCAGAGTCGTGCAGTCAGCACATCCTCTCCACAGAATGCAACGGGAGGAGAAAGGAGTCGGTCGCTGGCTACTACGAATCCTGAAATAGCAGTCCACAAAAGAGTTATCTACGGTTCAGATACTGCTGCTTCGCCCTCGGCTGACTACACCCTGCAAGAGCGCAAGCAGCGTATTGATGACTATGCTTTTCGCGTAACGACGCTGATTTCAGAAATACCCAGCATCAACCAAGGTGAAAGGAGCGTCAGGTTCCAGAACGCCCGCCTGTTCATGGAGCCGGCCGGCTACTTCAGCGGTGGTTTATTGGCCGCAGGCTATGACCCGCATGAAAAAATCACGGTGACGTTCTCCTCATACACTGGCATAGGGAAACCCGAAAATCTGAGTAGCACCTCAAAGCGCACCTACTTTGCATGGGAAATCGCAGCAGGTGCTCTAGTGTGCTGTTCGCGAAATAACCTACTCTACTTGCACGATCTCAAGCGCCTCACGAGCCCGTTGGATTTTGCTCAAAATCTCCTCTCCCTTTGCGTTCCAAACGTACCGGGTCGGCTGAGCATTT